>JANOEV010000305.1:0-4283 GCA_031413695.1 Burkholderiales bacterium | reverse complement strand
CCTGGCCACGACGATTCTGCTCGAAACGGGACCGATCGATCGTTTTGCCAGTCCTGGCAATTTCGCATCCTATGCGCGTTGCTTTCTCGGCTGCATCGGCCAGCGGCTGAATGCCGGCGTTGCACGGGTTTAGCGTGCTGTGGCCGTTGGCCAAACCAATGAAGGGCTTTTTGAAGTCATCATCGTTGTAGCCAATGCCGAGCAGCATGGAGCGATTGGGTGCGCGTTCGTTGCCCTGGGTGATGGTGAATGAGCGGTATTTGTTGGCAGCCATGGTCGTTATTGCACTTTGCAATGGAAAAATGTTTGAATAGTCAAAGATTGTACCGGATGACTCAGACGGGTAATCTCCAAACCTCGGATAGGGATGAAAAATAAAATGAAGAACTCAACAAACGTTTATTTGGCGGCGCTGTGGATTGGGATTGCGTCTTTAGCGACCACGGCGGAGGCACAGACCTACCCGACCAAACCCATCCGCATATTGGTGCCATTCGCACCCGGCGGCAGCTCGGAAATTGTTTCGCGCGCGTATGCCTCCGAAATGTCGAAAATTCTCGGCCAGAACGTGATTGTGGAAAACAAGCCGGGCGGCGCGGGCAATATTGCGATGGTCGATGCCAAGAGCCAGCCGGCGGATGGCTACACATTGATTCTCGGCCACGTTGGTACATTGGCGGTGAACCCGGCCATGTTTGCCAAGCTGCCGTACGATGCGCAGAAAGATTTTGTGCCGATCACCTTGCTGTCGAAGGTGCCGAATATTGTGGTGGTCAATCCCGACAAGGTGCCGGCCAAGAACCTGAAAGAATTTATTGCATTGGCCAAGACCAAGCCGGGTGCGCTCAACTATGGCTCGGCGGGCAACGGTAGCTCGGGGCATTTGGCGATGGCGTATCTGGCGCAGGTGGCCGGTGTGGAAATGCAGCATGTGCCGTACAAAGGCACCGGGCCGATGTTGGTGGATTTGATGGCAGGCCTGACAGAAAGCACCTTCACCGGCGCACCACCGCTGCTGCCGCAAATCAAGGCCGGCAAGTTGCGCGCATTGGCGGTTGGTTCGGCAAAACGTATTCCGGCCTTGCCGGATGTGCCGACGGTGGCTGAGCAAGGTTATCCAGGCTTTGAGACGTCGCAGTGGTATGGCATTTTGGCGCCGGCGGGAACACCCGAGGCGATCATCAAAAAGCTCAATGAAGCGGCCGTTGCCGCCGGCAAAACCCCGGCCATCGCGGAACGATTGGCGGCCGAAGCTGCCGAGCCGATCACCAACACACCGAAGGAGTTTGCAGCGTTTATTGCGCTCGAAAAGGCACGTTGGGCGGAAGTGGTCAAGAAAGCCAACATCAAGGCGGATTAGCGCCTGTTCTTCGCGCGATGCGGGGCCTGATTCGCCGCGCCGTTATTTCAGTGCGGCGACTGCCCCTGTATTGTTAGAGCTACGACTGGACTGAGTCCCTGCCTCCGCAGGGACGACGGTGGTTTTTGGATCGACCTGCGGATGCTCAATGTGGCGTTGCGACATTTGAGACCCCCCCGTCATTCCAGCGAAGGCTGGAATCCAGCACTTCGTTTCACTGGAATACGACCGGACTGGGTTCATGCATGCGCTGGGACGACGACGGTTGTGAGGCCGATTAATTTGCCCTCTTAAGGATCAACATCAAGCCGGTGCGATAATCGTACTGGCTTTTTTGCAACGATTGATTGGTGATGTCATGTTGATCCACCCGCAGTTTGACCCGGTCGCGCTCGCCCTCGGGCCGCTCAAGATTCATTGGTATGGCCTGACCTATGTCGCGGCGTTTGTTTGTTTTGTGGTGCTGGGCCGCATGCACGTCAAGCGTCGCCCCGATTTGGGCTACAGCAAGGATGCGGTTGAGGACATCATGTTCTACGGCATTCTCGGCGTGGTGCTGGGTGGCCGCATGGGCTACATTTTGTTTTACCAATTTGAACGGTTTCTCGCGCACCCGATTGAGATCTTTTATGTCTGGCAGGGCGGCATGAGTTTTCATGGCGGCTTTTTGGGTGTGTTGGTGGCGATGTGGTGGTGGGGCCGCAAACACGATCGGTCTTTTTTTCAGGTGACGGACTTCATCGCGCCGCTGGTGCCGACCGGGCTGGCCGCCGGACGTATCGGGAATTTCATCAACGGTGAATTGCCCGGGCGTGTGACCGATGCGGCGACCTGGCCGTGGGCCATGTGGTATCCGCAGATTGATGCCACACCAATCGCACGTCACCCTTCGCAGATTTACAACTTTCTCGGTGAGGGCGTGTTTTTGTTTTTGCTGCTGTGGTGGTTCAGCAAAAAGCCGCGCGCCGTTGGTGCGGTATCGGCGGTGTTTTTGCTCGGTTACGGCGGGTTTCGATTCTTTGCCGAGTTTGCGCGCGAGCCGGATAGTTTTCTCGGGCTGGGCGCGTTGGGGCTGTCGCGGGGGCAGTGGCTTTGTATCCCGATGGTATTGGCGGGGGCGTTCTTCCTTTGGCGTTCTCGTCGTCCAAACAAACTTGGGTCCCTGCCTGCGCAGGGATGACCGCAAACGTGCGGCTGCGCCGCGAACGATGCGGTCAGCTTTGTATCCCGATGGTGCTGGCGGGCGCGTTCTTTCTTTGGCGATCCAGTCGTAAAGTAAAAATTGGGTCCCGGCGCAGTTACGTCGATAAGCCGGGATGACCGCTGGCGTGCGGCTGCGCCGCGAAGGCTGCGGTCAGTTGTGCATCCCGATGGTGCTTGCGGGCGTGTTTTTTCTTTGGCGTTCTTCCCGTCAGAAATAAATTTGGTGCGCCGCACCATTTGTTGGCCATAATTGCTGAAACAGGCAACCGGAACGTGGCATGAAATTTTGTATTGTGGGTGCAGGGGCGATCGGCGGATTTGTCGGCGCAAAACTGGCCGCGGCCGGTGAAGATGTCACCTTTATCGCGCGCTGGAAAAATCTCGACGCGATCCGCCAGCGTGGCATGACGATCAAATACCCTGATGGGACAATCCTCGAGGCGAAGTCGGTACACGCCACCGATAGTTTTGCCGCGGTCGGTCATGTCGATTGCATCATTCTGGCGCTGAAGTCACACCAGGTTGAGTCGGTGGTCAATCAGCTCGGCCCGCTATACGGACCCAAGACTACCGTGATCACGATGCAAAACGGTATTCCGTTTTGGTATTTTGTGAATCATGGCGGCGCATTGGCCAATACACGCGTTGAGACAGTTGATCCGCGCGGTGTGTGCCTCGACGGTATTGCGCATGAACGCATCATCGGCTGCGTGGTGTATCCGGCCACCGAGCTGGTCGCGCCCGGTGTGGTGCGGCATATTGAAGGTGATCGTTTTCCGTTGGGTGAGCTTGATGGCAGCGCGAGTAATCGGGTCAAAGATCTCTCTGACATTTTTGCGAAGTCCGGACTCAAGGCGCCGGTGCTCGACAATATTCGCAATGAGATCTGGCTCAAATTGTGGGGCAACCTGACCTTCAATCCGATTTCCGCACTCACCCACGCCACCCTCGTCGATATCTGCGAAAACCCGCACGGCAAAGCACTGGCGGTGAGCATGATGCAAGAGGCGCAAGCGGTTGCTGAAAAGTTGGGCGCAAGTTTTCGGGTGCCGCTCGAAAAACGCATCGACGGCGCGGCCAAGGTTGGCAAACACAAAACGTCGATGCTGCAGGATGTCGAAGCAGGCCGCGAAATCGAGATCGATGCACTGGTCGGTGCGGTGGTCGAGCTTGGCATACGTGCCGGCGTTCCGACCCCGACCATCAGCGCGATTTACGCTGCGTCAAAACTATTGGCGGCGACCATCAAGGCCCACAACGTTGCCATTCGCGGGATTGACCTGCCGCAGGTTTGATTCACGTTGGATGGCGGTACCCGTGATGTGCGCGCCAATTGACCAGCCAACTCAACACAATTGCCCAACCGTAAGTTGCCAAAAAGTGGCCGTTTGACGGCGCGTGTCGCTTATAGCGCGCATTTGGACTACAATTTATTCCGTTTTGGGTCTTGGCTCTGCCTGAGAGGTGTTCATGTTCGGTTGCCCGCGCAATGCGATTGTTGAACGCCGTCGCCCCAACTTCATACAAGGTAAAAAATGAACATCGGACAATTTATTCCTGCCGTGACAGGTTGCGCAAATAGAAGTGCATTTTTTGCGCGTGCTGCAAGGCTGGTTGTTGGTGGAATTTCGGCGCTTGTATTTTCGGCAACAGCGCAGGTTGTCACGACCACCACCGTCACGTCCAGTCTGAACCCCAGCACACCGGGCGACCAGGTGAC
>JANOEV010000304.1:0-6745 GCA_031413695.1 Burkholderiales bacterium | reverse complement strand
GGCGTTGGTTGATTCGGGCTTCACATTCTTTCCTTCCGAGCACCACTAGGCGGTCGCGGTGCGACTGCGGTTTACCAAAATGCACGGGCAGGGCAATGATTTTGTCATGCTCAATGCCATCAGCCAGCCCCAAGCTTCGTCGTTAAACACCGCGCAGATTCGCGCTATCGCCGATCGACACTTCGGGATCGGCTGCGATCAAGTGCTGCTGGCCGAATCGTCATCCACACCCGGCGTCGATTTTCGTTACCGTATTTTTAATTCCAGCGGCGAAGAAGTCGAACACTGCGGCAACGGTGCGCGCTGCTTTCCGATTTTTGTCCGCGATCAGGGCCTCACCACCAAGTCGCAACTGGTGGTCGAAACCATGAACGGCGTCATCCGCCCGCAAGTCGGGGCTGACGGCACGGTGACGGTCGACATGGGCGCGCCAAAATTCGAACCTGCGGATGTGCCGTTTCTGGCCGACACGATCGCGCGACGGTACGCCATCACGGTCGGTGGTGAACAACGGGAAATCGGCGTCGTTTCGATGGGCAACCCACATGCCGTGCAACTGGTTGATGATGTTGATCTGGCACCGGTGGCGACTGAGGGCCCGATGGTTGAGCATCACCCGCATTTTCCAAAGCGGGTCAACGCCGGGTTTATGCAGGTGGTTGCACGCAATCAAATTCGTCTCCGGGTCTGGGAACGTGGTGCCGGCGAAACGCTCGCCTGTGGCACCGGCGCGTGTGCGGCCGTTGTGACCGGCGTGCGCTGGGGCCTGCTCGACCCGACTGTGACCGTCATCGCCCGTGGCGGCGAACTTTCGGTAACATGGCGGGGTGACGGGTCGCCGGTGTTGATGTCCGGCACCACCACCACGGTATTTCATGGCGAGATCGACGTATAGGCACGATACGCGGCACGCAACTTAACCCAGATAAAGTCACCATGTCCATCGACGCATTGAGTATTGAACAGGTTGCCGAGTTTCTGCGCAGCCATCCGGAATTTTTTGAAGCGCATCCCGATGTGCTGCTCAACATTGAAGTACCGCATCCGCACGGTGGTCGCACGGTTTCCATTCCAGAACGCCAACTGATCGCCACCCGTGAGAAGGTTCGTTTGCTTGAATCAAAACTGGCCGAACTTATTCGATTTGGCGAGGAAAACGACGCGCTGGCCGACAAGGTCCATGCGCTGACAGTAAAACTTGTGGGGACCCGCAACCGCGGCCAGGCGATTGATACCCTGTACTTGGATATGCTCGACACCTTTCAGATTCCACATATTGTGGTGCGGCTGTGGAAGGTGTCTGCGCCAGATGGCGCAACGGCACCGGAGTTCCAACCCGTTGCCACCGAACTTGCCCAGTTTGTCGAGGCCATGACCGCGCCATATGTTGGCGCGCACCCGGTTTACGAAACCAATCTCTGGTTTGGCGAGCACGCACCCCACTTAAAGTCGTATGCCATGATTCCACTCAAGCGTGACAATGTGTTTGGCGTATTGTTGCTGGCGAGCGAAAATGGCGAACGTTTTTACAGCGGCATGGGCACCATGTTTTTGTCGCGTATCGGCGAGCTGTTTGCGGCGGTGATTGCCCGCGACTTGGTGTTCCAGTCCTCGGCTGATTCCGGCCCCGCTGAATAGCCGGCGGCATTACGGCCCGACCTGCCCGGATGGTCAACGCAACATCACCACAATCGCCACCACCAGAGCTGCCGCCGCTGGCAGAGGCGTATCTGGCGCACCTGACGTTTGAACGCCGGCTGTCCAAATTGACCGTCGTAAATTATCGGCGTGATCTGACCGATTTGGCCGCATTTGCCGCGTCAATCAACGATCCCCGTCGGACCATTGCCGTTGAAGAGCTGGGCGCCAACGACATCCGGCGTTTTCTGGCATCGGTACACAGCAAAGGCATGTCGCCACGCGCCATTGCCAGGCTGCTGTCGGGCTGGCGCGGCTATTTTAAATACTGCCTGCAACACAACCGCGGACAATCAAACCCATGCGAAGGTGTGCGCGCACCAAAAGCGCCAAAACGCCTGCCACAAACACTGTCGCCGGAAGAGGCCATCAAGCTGGTCAGCTTCGACGACGATACGCCCGCCGGCATTCGCGACCGCGCGGCGTTTGAGCTGCTTTATTCATGCGGACTCCGCATCGCCGAGTTGGTCGGCCTGGACCTCGACAGCATTGATTACGCTGCGCGGGAAATTCGCGTCACCGGCAAAGGCAACAAGACCCGCATCATCCCGGTGGGCACCGCGGCTATTGCCGCCGTAAAGAGATGGCTGGCCGTACGTGAATCCGGAAAGGCGGCCGGCACCTCGGAAAAGGCGTTGTTTCTGGGCGCCGCCGGCAAACGCATCACCGCCACCGTTTTCCAGAAACGCATCAAACAATGGGCGATCAAACAGGGCATCGATGTCAACGTCCACCCACACATGTTGCGACACTCGTTTGCATCACACGTTCTACAGTCGTCACAAAACCTGCGCGCCGTGCAAGAGATGATGGGCCACGCCAGTATTGCCTCCACGCAGGTTTATACACATCTCGATTTTCAGCACCTTGCCAAGGTTTACGATTCAGCACACCCGAGAGCCAAGAAAAAGGTCGGCAAATGAGCTTTCAAAGCCGGGACACCAAGATGATTCGTTGGCTCAAACTTTTGCTCGCCGCGACCGGTGTTGTCGCGCTGCTCGTTGCGGCCTCGGCAATCGCATTATTTATTGTTGTGCGTGCGAGTGTGCCGATACTTGACGGTGACAAACCGCTGGCGAATTTGGGCAAGCCGGTCACCATCACCCGCGATGCCAATGGCATGGTTTCAATCACCGCCGACACCAGCCGCGACGCGATTCGTGCGCTCGGCTACGTTCATGGTCAAGAGCGTTTTTTTGAAATGGATCTCGCCCGTCGCTCGGCTGCCGGCGAACTCTCCGCACTGTTGGGTGGGGCAACATTGCCGATGGACAAACAAAAACGCGCCCACCGTCTGCGCGCCAGGGCCGCTGCGGAATTTGCCTCCGCCGATCCGAAGGAGCGTGCGTGGTACACGGCTTACACCGAGGGTGTGAACGCCGGGGTTGCCGCGCTGGCGGCGAGACCGTGGCAGTACCTTGTGCTGCGTGCGGACCCGGCACAGTGGCGTGAGGAAGACTCTTTGCTGGTGGTCGCTGAGATGTACACCATGTTGCAAGCCGGTGGATTCGAAAGTCGCTTTACCGATATTCGCCTGCGCAAGCTGCTCGGCGACCAGTTGTTTGGCTGGTTACGTCCGCAGGGCGGGCCGTGGGACGCCACACTCGATGGCGTGATACCCGCCATGGCCGCGCTGCCGACAGCGGGCGACATCAACCTGCGAACTGGAAAGGCCGCCGCAAAACCAGCTGTGTCTGCCAACGTTCAAATACAATCTGTGCCGCGGAATGAAGCCGCGGAAACGTATCTGGGCAGCAACAACTGGGCGGTGAGCGGGTTGCGTACAGCCGACGGTCGCGCGATTCTGGCTAACGACATGCACTTGGGACTCAGCGCGCCGGGCATCTGGTTTCGTGCACAACTGACGTTCAACCAAAACGGCAAGCCGCTGCGTGTGGTTGGCATGACATTGCCGGGTGTGCCGCAAATTACAGCCGGCAGTAACGGTCATATCGCCTGGGGCTATACGAACAATTACGGTCAGTTTTTCGACTGGGTGGCGCTGCCAAAAAGCGGCGCGAGCCCGCTCGCAATTCGCACAACCAATGAGTCGATTCTGGTCAAGGGCGGCGACGCGGTGACGCTGGAAGTTAAAGAGACGGACGTGGGGCCCATCCTCAAAAGTGACGCCGATAGTGAGTACGCACTTTCGTGGGTGTTGTATCGTCCGGGGGCGATGGTAAACCGCGTGGCCGGCTTCATGTTTGCAACGGATCTGGACACAGCAATCAGGTTCGCTCATAACACGCCGATGCCGCATCAGAACATCCTCATTGCGGACAATCTCGGCAATATCGCGTGGACTGTGGCCGGACGCATTCCCGCGCGGCCGCAGTGGCAGGTCAGTCGCGGAACGCCCACCCCGGTTGATCAGCTACCGACCGGTTGGCTCGATCCCGGCAAATACCCGTTGATCAAGAATCCTGCCGACGGATTGCTGTGGACCGCCAACAGCAAGCAACTCGGCGGTACGGGCAGCGAAATTATCGGCGACGGTGGTTTTGACTTGGGCGCGCGCGCCATGCAGATTCGTGATCGGCTGCGCGAAACGCCTAAACATTCGGAACAATCGCTGTACGCGATCCAGCTCGACCGTGAATCACGCTTCCTGAAACGTTGGGCGGCACTTGCATTGGCGCGCGGCGCGGCGCCATCCACCCCGCCGCCGATTGCCGCACTCGTCTCTAAACTCAAAGACTGGAACGGCGCGGCGGATATTGATCAAGTTGGGCATCGTGTCGCCAGGGCATTTCGGGAACGCGTACAGAGCGAATTGTGGCGCGCCTGGCTCGCCAGCAAAAATGCGACAACAGCAACCACAGATGCCCCGGAGAAAAGTGACGCATCGTTGAGCCACGATGCACGTTTCGAGTATGCCGCATGGCAAGCCATCGAAGCGGAAGCGCCACATCTGCTGCCCAAGGGATATCTGTCCTGGCCGCATTTTCTGGATGCCCAATTGGTTTGGGTGCACGACGATCTGGTCAAACAACACGGCTCATTGGACAGCGCGACGTGGGGTAACCGCAACATGTCACGCATCAAGCATCCGTTTTCGCGCGCGATGCCGTTTTTGTCGCCGTACCTCGACATGCCGTCACGACCACTTGCCGGCGACAACCATATGCCGCGTGTCGCCGCACCCGGTTTTGGCGCATCACAACGGCTGGTTGTCTCACCGGGCAAAGAAGAGCAAGGTATTCTCACCATCGCCGGCGGCCAAAGCGGTCATCCGCTCTCGCCGTTTTACGGCGCCGGACACGCGCAATGGTTGGCGGGAACGCCGCTGCCGTTGCTGGCGGGCGAAACAAAACACACATTGATGCTCACCACAGGCAAGTAGCACCGGGGCATCGGCCGCTTTTGAAAGTCTTTATCCGACGGCTTGTTTCAGCTCTTTTTGCCCGGAAACACCCGCCGTTAAACGACTCTTAAAAATGCACCGAGCTGCATCTAACAACTCAGTTGCATCTGGCGCGCGCGCAGGCGACAATCGCAGTTCGCCATCTTGACCGCCGCAAGGCCGATCCACCATGAAAACCACCACCCGTCCGGCTGGACCCAATCAACCGGCCAAAGCCGCCATTCAACCGGCATATTTGTCGCGCATTCCGGAAGCCGAAGCCGCCATCCGCCGCACCGCTGACCGGCTAACCCAGCCACGCGTGGCCGTATTGGCGTGTTTGTTGTCGCTCGATCACGCGGCCTCCCATTTTGACGTGGCACAGGCGCTGGCGAAACATCATCCGATTGACCGGGTCACGGTTTACCGCGTGCTCGAATGGTTGGTTGAAGTCGGCATCGCCCATCGGATCGCCGGCGATGACCGGGTGTGGCGTTTTATGATCAACGACCCCTCCGCGGCCATCGCTCCGCACCACCAGCATGCACACTTTACTTGCACCACCTGCCAGCAAACGTTTTGTCTGGATGACGTACCGACCAAACTCAACTTCAAGTTACCCGCGGGCTTTAAACCCGCCGAGGTCGATTTGAAGTTTCGCGGTCGCTGCCTGCACTGCGCCTGACCGGCCGCATTTCTTACGCCGCCCCTTCAACACCTGTCAATGACAGCCATGTCCGACTCACCCATCAACCCGATCACGCCCGTGACGCTGCTCACCGGTTTTCTGGGCAGCGGCAAGACCACGTTGTTGAACCGCCTGTTGCAGTCGCCGATGTTGCAAGACACCGCCGTGCTGATCAATGAATACGGCGAGATTTCGATCGACCATCTGTTGGTGCGTGAGTCCAGCGACAACATTACCGTGCTGGCAAATGGCTGCGTATGTTGTTCGGTTGCCGGTGACATGGTCAACGCCTTGCGTGATTTGTATTTCAAGCGCAGCAAAGGCGAGGTGCCGGCGTTTCGACGCGTCATCATCGAAACCACCGGTCTGGCCGACCCGGCGCCGATCATGCATACATTGATCGAGATGCCATTGGTCGCCGCGCGCTACGCCCTGTCGGGCATTGTGACGACGGTCGATGCCCGTTACGGTGCCGACCAACTCGATGCGCATCCAGCGTCGGTCAAGCAGGCGGCGGTTGCCGATCGTATTGTGGTCACCAAGGTCGATACTGTTCCCCTGGAAACGGTGGCGGCGCTGCGCCAGCGGCTTGGCGTGTTGAACCCCGGCGCGACGATTGTTGAAGCCGTTTCAGGCGCGGTTGACCCGGTGGGCCTTTTTGACACGGGCCTCTATCAACCCGGCAGCAAAACACCCGACGTTGCCAAGTGGCTAAACGCCGCGGCTTATCGTGCGTTGCCCATTCCAACCACTGCAACCAATACAACCGATGCAGCAATCAACACGCCAACCACAAAACGGACGGCGGCAACGGCATCCCGGCACGACGAGCGCATTGCCACCTGTTGCATCCGCTACGACGCGCCGATTGTGTGGGATGCCTTGATCAACGTCATCGAGATGATTCAATCGATGCGTGGTGATCAACTGTTGCGCGTCAAAGGCATCATCAACGTGGCGGGCGAATCACAGCCGCGGGTGATTCACGCCGTTCAACACACGCTCTATCCGGCGGC
>JANOEV010000303.1:0-3415 GCA_031413695.1 Burkholderiales bacterium | reverse complement strand
TGAGCGCCGCACCCAGTCCGAGTTCAGACGCGATTTGCGCCAGCACAACCTGATTCACCAGATTGGCGCGCAGCCGGCTCATATCGCCCTCGGGCATCAACGGGAAGCGGTCGTAAATCAGTCTGGCAATCGCGAGGTTTAGAAAACCGTCGCCGAGAAATTCGAGACGTTCGTTATGCGGCGTGCCGAAGCTGCGATGCGTCAACGCCTGCGTCAGGTGCGCAACATCAGCAAATTTGATCCCCAGTTTGGTCTCAAGCGGATGCCGCGCCACGTTCATCGGGCGCTATTTGTCTGATGTACTGGTGGCAAAATCGACCAGCAATGTGTAACCGGGGAACAATGCAATACGGGTCTGCCAGGCGGCCGATACCACGGTTTCGTTGTTTTCCTTGACGATATCCAGATCCACCCCCTTGATTGCCTGGACATTGTCAATCACCGCACGGCGGTCAAAACTGGTGCGAATTTCGGCGACCGTTCCGGATTTCACCTCTTCACTCATCGCCATGCCGGCGATCACTTTTTTGATCGAAAAATATTCGATGTAATGCGGCGTCAGCTTGAGCCCGCCCAGCACAATCACGCCGCCGACGACAAAATACAGTACCAACGTCACAAATCCGACACCGCGCTGTTTGGCCGGCATGCCACCGGGCTGGCGGAGATGGATTGATTTAGAGGTGATGTTCATTCAGGGTTCCCTTCGAATCTCAAGTTGTCACACCGGCAAAATGCGGCGTGCCGGACGCACTACTCAATGGTGGTGCCAATACGTTTCATGCTGCCAAAATTCATCCATACCAGCACGGCCTTGCCGACAATGTTCTGTTCGGGGACAAAACCCCAATAACGGCCGTCATCGCTGTTGTCGCGGCTGTCACCCATCATCAGATAGTGGCCGGCCGGCACTTTGCAAGTCATGCCTTCGTCATTGTAAGTGCAATTGGATTTATTCGGAAATTCACGCACGCTGCCCAGATTTATCGACGGATACAACGGGTCAACCATCATCGCATGCGGCTTGTCGCCAAGTCGCTCGGTATAGGTTTCAAAAAAGCGCACCCGACCTTCGGTTTCGGTAAAGGTGCCGGTCGGGACGGTCTCAACGGCCTGACCATTGACCGTGAGACGCTTGTTTTTGAACGTAATCACGTCGCCCGGTATTCCAACCACACGCTTGATGAAGTCCTTCGTCATGTCTTCCGGATAACGAAACACCATGACATCGCTTCGCTTGGGCAAATTGATATCGATGACTTTTTTGTTGATGACCGGGATCCGGATGCCGTAGGTAAATTTATTGACCAGAATAAAGTCACCAACCATCAACGACGGCACCATCGAGCCGGTTGGAATCTTGAATGGCTCGTACAAAAATGAACGCAGCGTAAATACAATCAGGATCACCGGGAAAAAACTCTTTGCCATTTCGACCAGCACGGGATCGAGTGCACCCGCCGCGCGGCGCTTGCGAAACAGTAGCGCGTCAGCCAGCCAAATGGCGCCGGTGACAACAGTCGCCGTCAGCAACACCGCGGCAAACCCCATCACCTCTTTGAAGGTCAGCATCGCCAGAGAAGCGATAAACAAAACCGGCCAGGCGATTTCGAGCATGGCGTGCAGCGCGTGCGACCCCTGCGGGTTGCCGTCATCCAGCGTAATTTTCTGGCCCGACGAGGTGGCCATTGACTCGCGGCCGACAAAAAAACCCGCCACGATGACCACAAGACTTGCCGCAATTGCGATCCAGCCAACCAATTCCCAGTTCATATGCCTGATCCGATATCGTTTATTTTAAACAGACTACATTTTGCAAAAAACCGCGCTGCCGCGCACCTGTGATGCGACCAACCCACGCCACAAGATGACCAACCCACAAATCGCAGCCGGCAAGTCCAATCACTTATCCCCGATTTGCAAGATGGCGAGGAACGCCTCCTGCGGGATTTCAACATTGCCAACCTGCTTCATGCGTTTCTTGCCGGCTTTTTGTTTTTCCAGCAGTTTACGTTTGCGCGAAATGTCGCCGCCGTAACACTTGGCGATCACGTTTTTGCGCAGCGCCTTGATATTTTCACGCGCGATGATATTTGCGCCGATCGCCGCCTGTACCGCCACGTCAAACATTTGCCGCGGAATCAGTTCGCGCATTTTTGACGCAAGTTCACGGCCGCGATACTGGCTGCTGGCGCGATGCACAATCAGCGACAACGCATCAACCTTGTCGCCGTTGATCAGGATGTCGAGCTTGACCAGGTCGGCGGTACGGTACTCTTTGAACTCATAGTCGAGCGAGGCATATCCACGCGACACCGATTTGAGTTTGTCGAAAAAATCCATCACCACTTCGTTCATCGGCATGTCGTACTTGAGGACAACCTGTCGGCCGTGATATTGCATATCCACCTGCATGCCGCGTTTCTGGTTGCACAGAATGATCACCGAGCCGACGTACTCCTGCGGCATCATCATGGTGGCGGTAATGATCGGCTCGCGAATTTCCTCGATTTTTGTCAGTTCCGGCAGCCGCGACGGGTTCTCAATCTCGATAACCGTCAAATCCTTCAACAACACTTGGTATATGACCGTCGGCGCGGTTGTGATGAGTTCCTGGTTAAATTCGCGTTCAAGCCGCTCCTGCACAATTTCCATGTGCAGCAAACCGAGAAATCCGCAGCGAAAGCCGAAGCCGAGCGCCTGCGACGTCTCCGGCTCGAACCTGAGGCTGGCATCGTTCAGCTGCAACTTGGTCAGCGCGTCGCGCAGCCCGTCATATTGATTTGATTCAACCGGGTACAGGCCGGCGAACACCTGTGGCTTGATTTCCTTGAAGCCGGGCAATGCCTCGCTGGCGGGACGGTCTTGCAGCGTGATGGTGTCGCCCACCTTCGCCGAAATCAGCTCCTTGATACCGGCAATGACAAATCCCACCTCGCCGGCTTTTAATTCGGTTCTTGGCTGTGACTTGGGTGCAAACACGCCAACCTGTTCGCACAGTTGCTGTGAGTTGGTCGCCATCAGCAAAATTTTGTCTTTGGGCTTCAACACGCCGTCGACCACCCGCACCAACATGACCACACCGACGTAGTTGTCAAACCACGAGTCGATGATTAGCGCCTTCAGCGGCTTGTTGATATCGCCACGCGGTGGCGAAACACGCGCGATCACCGTTTCGATCACGTCGTCGATGCCGACACCGGTCTTGGCGCTGCAACGCACGGCGTCGTGTGCTTCGATGCCAATAATGTCTTCGATTTCGTCGATCACTCGGTCCGGATCAGCAGATGGCAGGTCGATCTTGTTTAACACCGGGTAAACCTCGACACCAAGGTCGGTCGCCGTATAACAATTGGCGACCGTCTGTGCTTCAACACCTTGCGATGCGTCCACCACCAGCAACGCACCCTCACAA
>JANOEV010000302.1:0-24697 GCA_031413695.1 Burkholderiales bacterium | reverse complement strand
GTTGACCATTGAAATTCCCAAGTACACGATCAATCACGCGCGGGAGAATCATTGATGACACTCAAATGGACCGACACCCTTGAGATCGCAATTCAGCTTGCCGATGCCCATCCTGACATCGACCCGTTGACGATTCGATTTACCGATTTACACGCCTGGGTGATCGCGCTGCCGGAATTTTCAGACGACCCGGAACGATCGGGCGAAAAGATTCTGGAAGCAATTCAGGCCGCGTGGATTGAAGAAGTCGAATAGTCGCCTAATGGCATAACGACAGCATGGGAAGTTAAGCTAAAAACTGAAACTGCCCGTCCCTATTGCCGTTTCAGTCATTTTTGCTTCGAACGGCAAGCCCAGTCTGGACTTTGATAGCCGCAATTGCCCGATGCACGCGCGATGCACTTTCTTGACGGGTCGTGAGGTCGCCTATACTGTGAGCCTGCGTGTATTTGTAACATTGAATCAATCCAGCAACCAACCGGAAACAACGGCAATTCGCGCGCCAATTGCATTGCGGCATTGCGCAGCCTTTTGTCGGACAGGAGATCGCATGAATCGTTTTACCCATTGCGCAATATTGGCAGGGCTCGGCTTGTTGGGCGCCTGTGGCAAGAATCCTGAACCTGCCATCGTCAATGTGCAGCCGTCGTTCATTCGCGGCACGCCATCGCCAATCACTTACGATGGCACGACCAATGATCTATTGACCGGCGGTCTTGGCCGCACCGGGCTGGCCTCGGCGACGATGCCAACGATTGCAGATCCGGCCAACCCGACTGCCGCTGAAAATCGCACGCTGGCGATTTATACCAATTACCGTGCGCAGGTCGATACCACCACCGCCGGTGGCTACGGCACCCTATACGGCCCGAATGTTGATGTGAATGGTGCGGCGGGCAGCGGCGAAGGCCGCATTGCCGGCGAAGAATGGATTGCATTTTCCGACGGCGGAACCGGCGCAGACAATGTGACCATGATGGTGCAGATTCCATCGGGCTTTGACGTCAACAACCCTTGTATCGTCGCAACCGCATCACCCGGATCGCTCGGCATTTACGGCGCGATTGCCACCGCCGGTGAGTGGGGTCTCAAGCGCGGTTGTGCCGTGGCCTATACCGACAAGGGAACAGGTAATGGTTTCCATGATTTGCAAACCGATACCGTGGTCGGTATCACCGGCGCGCGCCTGACCGGCGCGACCTCCGCTGTTGCCGCGCAGTTCAACGCCAACTACGCCGGATTGCCACAGACGGACATGGCCGCGTTTAATGCCGCAACACCAAATCGCATTGCCTTCAAACATGCCCATTCGCAGCGCAACGCCGAGCGTGATTGGGGCGTGTATGTTTTGCAAACCGTGCGATTTGCGCTGTATGCATTGAATCAAAAATATGGCGACAACGCACCCAACAACCGCAAGGCGGTGAAATTTACCGACCTCAATACGCTGGTCATTGCATCAGGCATCGGCAACGGCGGCGGCGCGGCATTGGCGGCGGCCGAAATTGATGCAGAGGGAATTTTGGATGGTATCGCCGTGGCCGAACCACAAATTCAACCGACCGCCAATACCAGCCTGAAGGTCCAGCGGGGCGGTGTCGACGTTGCAAGCTTTGGCAAGTCGCATATGGAATATATCGCGCTGGCCAATCTGTTTCAGCCATGCGCAGCCACCGCGGCAACGCTGACCGATGCGCCAGGCCGCAGTCTGGTGGTTTCGCCGCGTGCCGTCGCCCGTTGCAGGGCGCTGGTCAATAGCACCACGTTTAACATCGGCATCACCGGTGCAACCAACGACGCGCTTGCGCAGGCGGCACTGGCAAAATTGCGTGCCGCGGGTTGGGAATTGGAAACCGATATTCAGCACGCATCCTATTACGCGAATAACACCCCGGCGCTCGCCGTCACCAACGTGATGGCGTACGGCCGCAAAAGCGTGAAGGATAACGAATGTGGTTATTCGTTTGTCTCGACCAGTGCCACCACGTTCCTGC
Source organism: Burkholderiales bacterium (assembly GCA_031413695.1). Taxonomy (GTDB): domain Bacteria; phylum Pseudomonadota; class Gammaproteobacteria; order Burkholderiales; family Usitatibacteraceae; genus UKL13-2. The sequence continues at coordinate 22,703 of JANOEV010000302.1, read as the reverse complement.
CGGTCGCGACAGCCAGCAACACGCTGATGCGGTTGTTTGGTGCCGGCAACGGTTTGCCACCGACGCAGGGCATTAATCTGGTCAGCAACAATTCGGTTGGTGGCGCGACACTCGACACATTCAGCATTGACGTTGACGGCAATCAGACCATCAATGCCGACGGTGCAAAGTGTATCGCCTCACGCGTGATCAATTTCGGCCAAACGACGTTGCCGACCCTGCCAACTGTTGGCATCAACGAAGTGTTACGCACCGGCAACCTGCGCGGCAAGCCGGCGATTATTGTGCATGGTCGCGCCGATGCGCTGGTGCCGGTCAATCACACCTCGCGGCCGTATTTTGGTTTGAACAAAATTGTTGAGACCACCACCAGCAAACTCAGCTATATCGAAGTGACCAACGCGCAGCACGTTGATGCTTATATCGGCAATGCCGCGCTCGCCGGCTTTGACACACGTTATGTGCCGCTGAAGCGTTATTACAATCAGGCGATGGATGCGTTGTATGCCAACCTGAAAACGAATGTGGCATTGCCCGCCTCGCAAGTGGTGCGTACCATCCCGCGTGGCGGTTTGCCCGGCGTTGCACCGGCCATCACAACGGCCAATGTGCCGCCGATTTTGGCGACACCGGCTGCGGCAAACGCCATCACGTTTGCCAACAATACGGTCTCGGTTCCGGAATAAGCGCGCAGCGCGCTGACGTCAATGGCGGCGATCTTTCATCTGGCGATCAATGTCACCGACTTGGCGGCGGCGCGTCATTTTTATGGCGCGCTGCTGGGCTGTGAAGAAGGCCGCAGTACCGCAACATGGGTGGACTATGATTTTTTTGGCCACCAGTTGTCGTTGCACCTCGGCACACCCTTGACCACCGCGCCAACCGGCCATGTCGGTGAACACATGGTGCCGATGCCACACTTCGGCGTGGTGTTGGCGCTGGATGCATGGCGTGCACTCGGTGATCGTCTGCAAAAAAGCAACGTCGTGTTTGTGATTCCACCCACCGTGCGTTTTGCCGGCGAGCTGGGTGAGCAACACACCATGTTTTTTCTTGACCCGTTTGGTAACCCGCTCGAGATCAAGGGTTTTCGTGATTTGGGCGGGGTCTATGCAAAATGACCAACATGCAAAACCCGCCATCGTATTCTTATCAAAGCATGCCGACGCGCGCTGGCTAGCGGCGCTGCAATCGGCGATGCCCGCCGAACACATCGTCAGTGATCAGCAATGCAGTGACGAAGCGGCCGCGGCAACCCAAATTGCCATTGTTGCCGACCCATCACCCGAACAGCTGCTACGATTTCCAAACCTATTGTGGATACACAGCGTCTGGGCGGGCGTCGAGCGGCTATTGCCAATCGCCGCGGCGCGCAATATTCCATTGGTCAGATTGATTGATCCAACCCTCGCACGCGCGATGGGCGAAGCGGTGTTGGCGTGGACGCTTTATCTGCACCGCGATATGCCGCGTTATGCCGCCCAACAACGCGAGCAGAGTTGGCGCCCGCACAGCTATATTCCGCCGCAAGAGATCACCGTCGGCATCCTGGGTTTGGGCGAGTTGGGGCGTGAAGCGGCAAGGCGTTTGCTGGATGCCGGTTATCGTGTGACAGGCTGGAGCCAATCGCCGAAAAAAATCGACGATGTTGAGACCTTCACCGACGAAACAGGGCTGCGCACGGTGCTGTCCAATGCCAATATCGTCGTCGTGTTATTACCGCTCACCCGTGAGACGCGGCATTTACTCAATCCTGAGCAAATCGGTTTGATGCAAAAAGGCGCAAGTATCATCAACTTCGCGCGCGGCGCCGTCATTGCAACCGATGCCTTGGTTGACGCGCTGAGTGAGGATCGGCTTTCACACGCCGTGCTGGATGTGTTTGACGAAGAACCGTTGGCCGCGGACAGCCCGCTGTGGAAACATTCAAAGATCACCGTACTGCCACATATCTCCGCGCCAACCAACCGTCACACCGCGTCCAACATTGTGGCGGCCAACGTTGCGGCATTTCGTGGCAGCGGCGCGGTGCCGATGGCTGTTAATGCGACGCGTGGGTATTGATTACCATGTATTGCGGCGGGTGGATATTGAGCGATATAGAATTGACGAAACCCGCCAGAAGCCGCGCTTCAGCATCGCCCCCTGATTTCATACATTGACCCATTTAATTCGATGAAAAACAATTTGACTCTAACACTTGGTGTTCCATCGGTGTCTAAAGCTAGTTAGGCCGCTGACGGACTTCCTTGGAGCTTTCCTTGATACAAGAAGCCGCCAATTGGTACTTCAGGCCACGTGCATTTGAGGCGGGAAACTTCTATCCGCGACTTGGAATCCGTATCTACAAGAAGTTCCTTCCAACAAGCGGCGAGGTAATCTCTCGGCTTCGAGGGATTGATCGGCTCAAGATCGCGGCGACTGGCAGCCGGCGGCAGGCTTTACTAAACTACGAACGACAAACTCGCACCTGGGAGGGGCGGCACCTTGTTTCGGCGGTGCTCTTGCAGGCATGGGCGGTCATCGGCGGGGCCATGGTTGATATGGAACAATTTTGGGTCTCCTCAGTCATCAATCTTGTAGTCAACGTCTATCCCATCATGGTGCAACGGTTCAATAGAGCTCGTATCGCGATCGTCCTAGAAAACGAGCAGCGGCAGCGGGCTAATAGCTCTATAGAGCGCAGTCGCGGGAGATAATGTGAATGAACTGGGGAAAGAAGATGTGCTGTGTAATTCGGCCAATAGCAGACATTCCCGTCTGGCGTCCAGTTAGGCGAAAAAAAACGATATATGCGACCGACCAAACCCTGATCTTGAGGAATAACGATGAGCGAAGCAATCTTGTACGCAATTGATGCCCCCCATATTTCCGATGCGGTGACGGCGGCGGGGTTTGTGAATCAGTGTAGAGACAGTAATGAGGCACCAACCGCAGGCATTGCCTCTTTCTTTGAGAACCTTCTACGAGTTTGGCCGGAAGACGGGTCAAAGGGTGCCGTTTGGTACGAAGATTTCACACACAACACGCCGGCCGGATCCGTCCTGGAGATGACGTTCGAACTCAATGAACTCGACGAAGAACGATTCGGCCAACTAAGGGCAATCGCCGAGCAACACGGAGTTCATGTGCTCGATCCAGAAGGTGAGGTCCTTTACCTTGCTGACGGAAGTGAGGCGGGCGCCTAGGCTGAACAAAGCGGACTTCCTCAGCGAAGCTCGCAAACGATGCGGCTTCTGACGGAACCGCGGGTCATGGGGCCTAACAATTTGTTCAAGCCGACGCCGCTTCGCGGGGCGGCTTGACTCGGGCGTTAAATGACCGCTTTCGGGCAATCGCCATGTCAGCTATGGGTCAGAAGCACCTGTTCCCGGCGGAACGATGACAACATCGTTTTGCGTTTGGTTGTGCGATTTCCGCGGATGCGTTGCTGACAGCAATAGCGCCGATTTTTGCGCCGCGCAAAAAAAGTGGGGTGATCTTTCGACCACCCCAGAAGGCGCACTCTCGAATACTCGCAGAGGAGAACCATGATTATCGGGGACCTATCCGCTAATCAATGCACCCAGGGAGGTAGGGTGTTCCGCAAGCATTCATCACTCTTGTGCAATTGCCGTGCCAGCTTTTTGCAACCAGCGTTTTCACGTTGCGCAGGGCGTGATCAACAGCTGAGAAGCCGCAGCAAGTGGGGGTTGTCGGGCAACCCCGACACATCTGGCGCTTGTTTTTACAAGCGGTTGTTTTTGTTCGGATTTTGCTGTCGCCAACCGGCGACAGTGCGACGGGCAATGTGCCGCAATCAGGCGCGCAATTGGCCTGCCTGCCGCCGGTAAGTGGTGAGCCTAAACCTTGAAATGTGCTGCTTCCAAACCATGCCGTTGCAGCAATTTATAAAACTCGGTGCGGTTGCGCTTGGCAATTTTTGCCGCCTGGGTCACACTGCCCTGGGTGAGTTTGAGCAGGCGGGTGAGGTAGTCATATTCAAATTGACGCCGCGCCTCTTCGAATCCGTCGAGGCTGTCTTTGCCCAGTTGCATGGCCTGTTCAACCACGCTTACCGGGACAATTTCAGAGGTCGTTAATGCGACCGCCTGCTCCGCGACGTTCATCAGTTGCCGGATATTGCCCGGCCATGGCGCGGCCAGCATCATCGATAGGGCGTCCGGCGAAAAACCGGTGACACGTTTTGCGTAGCGTGCGGCAAGCCGTTTGACGAACGACATCAACAGCAACGGGATGTCCTCGCGCCGCTCACGCAATGGCGGAATTTTGAGGGTCACCACATTTAGCCGGTAGAACAAGTCTTCGCGGAATTCACCTTCGTCGCGCGCCTTGACCAGATCGCGGTGGCTGGCCGAAACAATCCGCACGTCAACTGGAATACTCTTAACCGAGCCGACCGGACGCACTTCGCGGGTCTCGAGTGCGCGCAGCAGTTTTACCTGCAGCGCCAGCGGCATGTCGCCGATTTCATCGAGAAACAGCGTGCCGCCATCGGCTTCCAGAAACAGTCCGAGGTGGTCGGCGACGGCGCCGGTAAACGCGCCTTTTTTATGACCAAATAATTCGCTTTCCAGCAATGCCTCGGGAATGGCGCCGCAGTTAAGCGCCACAAACGACTTGCCCGCACGCGGGCTTGCCTCGTGTAATGCCCGCGCCAGCACTTCCTTGCCGGTGCCGCTTTCGCCCTGGATCAGCACACTGGCTTCGCTTTGGGCGACACGCTCGGTGCGTACCAATAACTCTTCCATCGCCGGCGAACGGGTGATGATTGATTTGCGCCACGCGGCAACATCGGCCGGTGCGGAGGCGCGTTTGATCGCGCCGTGTGAGCCGTGCAGTTGCAACGCGCGGTCGATTTTAGCGAGCAGGTCGTTGGCGTCGTAGGGTTTGGTTAGGTAGCCAAACACGCCTTCCTGGGTGGCCGATACGGCATCCGGGATGGTGCCGTGTGCCGTCAAAATAATGACCGGCAGGCCGGTGTAGCGCTGGTCGATTTCGGCAAACAGACCCATGCCATCCATGCCCGCCATGCGCAGATCCGTCACCACCAGATCGGGACGCTCGGCGGCGATCATTGACAACGCCTGCTGACCACTAGAGGCGGTGGCGACCTTGTATCCACTCGCTGACAAACGAATCGCCAATAGCCGCAACAAATCCGGGTCGTCGTCGACCAGCAACAAATGTCCCTTTGGTGTGGTTGCGGTTGTCATGATATTTCTCTGTCGTTCCATTAAGTCTTGCATAGTCTGATCCCGTTAAGTTGATCAGACCCTATATGCACAATCCGTGCCGAAGTCGCGACGTCGATACGGATCGGGGAAGGTATCCTATCGCCGGGTCACGCTGCGCTCGATGGACTTCATCGCCGCCAGCTGTTTTTCCAGGTCTTCAACCCTGGTCCGCAGCGACCGCACCTCGGTTTCGCGGTCGTCCCGCTTGGATGCATTGCCGGCGGCAACGCTGTTGGCGCGCGATCGTTGTAGCGCCGCGTCGTCGCGCAATTTCTTCCGGGCCGCCGCCGATTGCTGGACAACGACCGCAATGATACCGTCCGCTGTTTGGCGGAATTCGGTTGAGGAAACCATTGGTTCAACCAGCGCCAGCAGCCGGTCGTCGTCGGCCGGCGTCGGCGGCGAAACAAACAGCGCCAGCACATACCGCATGCGACGAAATGCAACCGGATCGCGCTCAAACATTTCGCGCGCAGACTCTTTGGCCGTCAGCAGCTCGGCCGGCGTGATGTTTTGAAGCGTTTGTATTGCCGATATTGCCTCGTCTGCTGCGGATGTTCGAACAGTCGCGGGCGGGATGGTGCCGGGACTCGTATTTTGTTTTGCAATGTCGTGCGCGCATGCCGACAGCAGGACGGCGAGCACTATTGCGAATATGGCGTGGATGACTCTGTTCATTGGTGGTCCCCGGTATCAGGCTGGCGTGGGCCGTCTGGGCAAAATTACCCTGATGCGCGCGCCGGTGGCGGAATTTGTTGTTGCCACCGCCTCAACGGTGCCGCGGTGCAATTCGACATAGTCGCGCACAATTGCGAGCCCCAGTCCGGTTCCCTTGGCGCCGGACTTGATCGCCGACGCGGTGCGAAAAAACGCGTCGAATATGCGTTCGCGATCCGCCTCGGCAATGCCGGGGCCCTCGTCGAGCACTTCGATCACGGCGTTTTCTTCCTGCTTCACCAGACGGACGGTAATGGTGCCGCCGACCGGCGAATATTTGATGGCATTGGATACGAGGTTGTCGAGCACCACCCGCAGTTTTTTGGCGTCACCCTGTAGCGTGACTTTTTCATTTTCGCGTCGAATCCCGATTGACTTGCCGACGATGGCGAGCTTTTGCGTTTCGAGCACATCGTCAACCAGATCAAGCAGTTGCAGCGGCACCAATTCAAGCGCCTGTGTTTGGTTGAGTCGTTGCGCCGATTGTGATTGGCTGTAGGTGAGCAAATCCTGGATCAGGCGTTCAAGTGACTGCGAATTTTGTTTCAGAATGCGTGCGATTTCGTGTTGTTCGGGGTTCAGCGTGCCGACCACTTCTTCCGATAACAAATCAGAACCCTCGCGCAACGCCGTCAGCGGGGTTTTTAGTTCGTGCGATATGTGCTGAAAAAAACGGGTCTTTTGATCCTCCAGCACAATCAACCGCTGGCGCAACCAGTCGAGCTGTTGCCCGAGTTTTTCAATATCGCGGGGGCCGGTGACGCGGATGCGTTTGGCCAGCTTGCCTTCACCCAGACGATGAATTGCCGCGTCAAGGTCACGGATCGGACGTGCCAGCAAATAAGTGAAGCCGGCAATCAGCAGCAGCGCCGAGGGCACAATCGCAAGCATCTGCCAAAACACCTGGTTGCGTGATTTTGCGGCGGATGCGCGCAGGTTGGCCACTTCGGCATCGACGCTGCGATCTGCCAGCGTATTGAGTTTTTGTGCGCGGTCCGACACGTCGCCAAATTCGCGCTCCATGCGTCGTTGCAATTCGGTGGTCGGTGTTTCGGCAATCAGTGCCGAATAGGCCGCCGCCTCGAGCGTCCTGATTTTTGCGGTCGCCGCCAGCATTTCGGCCGCCAGCGGCAAATCCTGCAGCTGCTGCAGCTGGCGCAGGAATTGTTCGCGGGTGCGGTTGTAACTTTCGATCAGCTCACGATCACCGGAGACGGCGAAAAACCGCGCCGATCGTTCCAGCGCAAGTGCGGTTGCGCCAAGTTGCCGGGCGCTTTGGGTGGCGAGCGTTGCGTTGTAGACGGCCTTCTGGCTCTGCTCGGAGAGCCGCTCAATCGAGAAGGCATTCGATACCAGCCCCGCAATCAACGGCAGCGTGACAATGGCGAAGCCGACCAACAACAGGCCGAGGAACGAGGTGGGATAACGTAGTTGCATCTTCTTGATGAGTGGCTTTTGGTTGGATCGCATTGATCTTCTTTTGTTTACAGAGCATTAGCAATGTGTGTGCCAGCTTTGATGTAATGTGGCGACTGCCGCAATGCTAGAATCAGTACATTCTCCGCGTCGCTGAAAACAGGAAACACCAAATGGCAATGTACGAATCCGACATCACCAAGTTTGTCCGCGAAATGTTCGACAAGCAACCCGAACTCAAACAATTGCAAAGCCGCAACCGCGCAACATGGTGGGACAAGACGCTCGATCTTGAACAGTTAGAGCGCAATGATGCGTCAGAGGCGCCAAAGGCGCCCTATGCCTACTTCCCGCTGCCACAGCAAGAGTCACCAAGCGACCAGAAATAAACTGGTGAAGTCGCCATTCGGTGGGATGTTTCAGCCATTTTTGCCTGAAAAACCTCGCCGTTGCTAGTGTTTCATTCCGGGAATAGTGTCAACACCAGATCCAATGCCGCATCGTTGATCGCGTGCGTGGCACTTGCCTGCACCACCGGTTTTGCGCGATAGGCGATTGAGGTACCTGCCTCCGCCATCATTTTTAGATCGTTGGCACCGTCGCCGATGACCATGATCTGCTCGCGGCTGATGCCGAGTTTCTGCGCGGTCTGGCGTACGTGGCGCGCCTTGGCGTCGGCATCACACAATTCACCGATCGCATAGCCGGTAAGCTTGCCATCGATGATCTCCAGCTGGTTCGAAAAGGCGGCATCAATGCCGAGACGCATTTTCAGCCGCTCGGTAAAAAACGTAAATCCACCAGACACCAGCAGCGTATAAATCCCCGCATCTTTCGCCGCCTTCACCAATATATCTGCACCGGGGGAGAGCCGCAGACGTTCATCGTATACCCGCTGCAATACCGATTCATCAAGCCCGCGCAACAGTGCCACGCGTTGCCGCAGCGACGCCGGCCAATCGATTTCGCCGCGCATGGCGGACGCCGTGATCGCCGCGACTTCACTTTTTTTGCCGGCGTAGTCGGCAATCTGGTCGATGCATTCGATGGTGATGAGTGTGGAATCCATGTCCATCGCAAGCAACCGGAATTCGCTGAATTTGCCGGCCATCTTATGCCGCCGCCTTTATATTGCCCGTGGCCGGCTTTGCTGCAGGCTTTGCGGCAATATCGACCGGTGCCAGTTCGCGCAGGGCCATTTTGATTTCAAGCACGCGTTCATGCAGATTGACGAGGGGCTTTTCAATTCTGAGTTTGTCTTGCCCGGCAAATTTGAAGTGACGTTTTTGCTGGACCATTTGAATGACACGGTGTGGGTGTATCGGTGTTTCCGGTCCGAACTGGATGCTGATCGACGCGGCGCTGGCGTCGATTTTGATCAAGTCGAGCGGTTTGCCAATGATGCGCAACTCATGACTGTCAAACAACGTGGCGGCGGCATCCGGCAGGGTGCCGAAACGGTCAACCAACTCTTCCCTTAACTCACCGAGCATGACGGCCGATTCACAATTGGCAAGACGCTTGTAGATAACAAGGCGTTCGTGCACATCACCACAATAGGTGTCGGGTAACAGTGCCGGCGCATGCAGATTGATCTCGGTCGAGACGCTCAACGGTTTCGACAGATCGGGCTCTTTGCCGGCCTTCAACGATTTCACCGCGTGGTTCAACATGTCGGTGTAAAGCGTGAAACCAATGTCCTGAATGCCGCCTGATTGGGAATCGCCCAGCACTTCGCCCGCACCGCGAATTTCCAAATCGTGCATTGCCAGGTAAAACCCCGCGCCCAAATCCTCCATCGCCTGGATGGCCTCAAGCCGGCGCTTGGCGTTGATGTTCAGCGCTTCCTCGGGCGGCGTCAGCAAATACGCGTAAGCCTGATGATGCGAACGACCGACGCGACCACGTAATTGATGCAACTGTGCGAGGCCGAATTTATCGGCACGGTGAATCAAAATGGTATTGGCCGTCGGCACGTCAATACCGGTTTCGATAATCGTTGAACACAACAGCACATTTGCCTTTTGATGATAAAAATCACGCATCACACGTTCGAGTTCGCGTTCCGGTAACTGTCCGTGGGCAATCGCGATGCGCGCCTCAGGCACCAGCCGCTCGAGTCGTTCCAACTGGTTTTGAATCGTCTCAACCTCGTTGTAGAGGTAATAGATCTGCCCGCCGCGTTTTAGCTCACGCATGATGCCTTCGCGGATGGTGCCGTCTGAAATCGTATGCACAAACGTCTTGATGGCCAGCCGCCGCTGCGGTGCGGTGGCGATCACCGAAAAGTCACGCAGACCCTCGAGCGACATGGCGAGTGTGCGTGGAATCGGCGTTGCGGTGAGCGTGAGCACATCAACCTCGGCACGCAGCGCCTTGAGGACTTCTTTTTGCCGCACGCCGAAACGATGCTCCTCATCAATGATGACGAGCCCCAAATTTTTGAACACAACATCTTTTTGAATCAGCTTGTGGGTGCCAATGGCGATATCCACCGTCCCATCGGCAAGACCCTTGATCGCCTCACCCGTTTCTTTAGCGCTGCGAAAGCGTGAAAACTCCGCGAGCTTCACCGGCCATTCGGCGAAACGGTCGGTGAAGTTCTGGTAGTGCTGTTCTGCCAATAACGTGGTCGGTACCAAAATGGCAACCTGTTTGCCGGCGTTCACGGCGATAAACGCCGCACGCAAGGCGACTTCGGTTTTGCCAAAGCCGACATCACCACACACCAGACGATCCATCGGCCGGCCCGAGGTCATATCAGCCTGCACCGCTTGAATGGCCGCCATCTGGTCTGGCGTTTCTTCGAATGGAAAGGTTGCTGAAAACGCGTCGAATTCGTTTTGCTTCAGTGGAAACGAAAATCCCTGACGTGCAGCGCGGCGGGCATAGAGATTGAGTAATTCGGCGGCGGTATCGCGAATCTGCTCGGCGGCTTTACGTTTTGCTTTTTCCCATTGACCGGAGCCCAAACGGTGCAGCGGCGCATTGTCGGGATTGGCGCCGGTGTAACGCGAAATTGCCGCAAGTTGCGCCACCGGCACAAATAGTTTGTCGCTACCGTCGTAGTGCAATTCAAGAAACTCGGTATTGCCTTCGCCGAGGTCCATCGACACCAGTCCCATGTAACGGCCGATGCCGTGATTTTCGTGCACCACCGGGTCGCCGATTTTGACTTCCGCCAGATCGCGCAGCATTCCCTCTGCCGTGCTGCGGTTGCGTTTGCCGTCGGCACGCCGCCGCGATTGTTTGACTTCGCTTGCGTATAACTCGTTCTCGGTGACAATCGCGAGCTTGTTATTGACGTCGATAAAGCCATGCTGGATGGGCGCGACCGTCACCGTCAAACGTGGGGCGGTCTCGGCAGTTTCGGCCAGAAATGCCTGAAACGCCTCGCCCGCCGTGGCATTCAGATTGTGATCCCGGAAAAACGAAAGAATCGTTTCGCGCCGGCCAAGACTCTCCGCCGCCACCAGCACCCGCCCGTCAAATTGCACAAGCAACTGCTTGAATCGCGCCAGTGGATCAGCCGCCTTGCGGTCAACGTCAATCGCCGGCAGCGCCGCTACCGGCCGGGCAATATCAGCGCCGGCGACGCGCGTGAAGCGGGCAATGCCGGCAAACAATTCTTCGGTCGGCAGGAACACATCCTTTGGCGGCAGCAGCGGATGATCACGATCACCACGCATCAAATCATAACGTGACTTCGCATCGCGCCAAAATGCGTCGGCAATATCTGCAACCTTGCCGTGTAAAAATACGCGTGTGCTTTCTGGCAGGTAATCAAAAACGGTTGCGGTGGTCGCAAAAAACAGCGGCAAAAAATATTCAATACCGTTTGGCGCCAGGCCGCTGGAAACATCCTTATACATCCGCGATTTCGACGGGTCGCCCTCAAAACGATCGCGGAACTGTTCGCGAAACTGGTTTTGCCCGACTTTGTCGAGCGGGAATTCGCGCGCCGGCAACAGCCGGATTTCATTGACCGGATAAATGCTGCGTTGTGTGTCGATGTCGAAGGTGCGGATTGCTTCAATCTCATCGCCGAACAGGTCAATCCGGTAGGGAATGGTCGAGCCCATCGGAAACAGATCAATCAGGCCGCCGCGAATCGCGTATTCGCCTGGCGCCATCACCTGCTTGACTGCCGAATAGCTGGCAAAAACAAGATCGGTGCGAAATTTTTCGAGATCGAGTTTGGTTTTGACCCGCAAAAAAAATGCCCGCCCGGCGAGATATTCGCGCGGCGCGAGCCGCGTCATGGCGGTGGTGACCGGGACGATGCCCAGGTCAAAATCACCTTTGGCAAATCGATAAAGTGTGGCGACGCGTTCCGATACCAAATCCGGATGCGGTGAAAAACGGTCGTACGCGAGTGTTTCCCAATCAGGAAGACGGCAAACCCGCAGTTGCGGCGCAAACCACGCCACCTCATTGGCCAGTCGTTCGGCATCGGCCGCATCCGCACACAACACCAGCATTGGCATCGACGCGTTTGCGACCACCGAACGCGCCAGCAGCAGGGCATCAGATGAGCCGGTAAAAATAGCCGGGATCATAAAACGCCGTCCGTGGATGGTGTCGGCATAAATGTCAGCAACAAACGTTTGGCGGCGGCTGCCGATTGCAGGCGGTCAGACGGTTTCTTGGCCAGCATCTGGTCGACCAGCGGCTGCAAATGCCGGATACGCAACGGAAGCAGCGGAATTTCATCGTGTATGTGGCGAAAAATGACCTGCGCCGGTTTGTCACCCGAAAACGGCACGTCGCCCGTGAGCAACTCCATCAAAACAATGCCCGCGGAATAAATATCAGCCGTGGCGGCGATCGGTAATCCCGCACCCTGTTCCGGGCTGACGTATGCCGGCGTGCCAAGCACCTTGCCGCCTTTTCCTGCCTTGCTGCCGGTCACGGCATGACCGTTCGGGGTCGCAATGTCAAAGTCGATCAAAACAACGCTGCCATCGTGCCTGAAGAAAACACTTTCCGGCTTTATATCGGCGTGCACCAAGCCGAGCGCGTGCACGGCATGCAGGGCATCCAACAGCCCGGCCGTGATGGCCAGCGATGACGCGGTATCAACGGTTTTTTTCATGCGCCGGCGTAGATCGCCCTGTGCCAGATATTCCATCACGACATATGAAAACCCACTGGTCACCCCTGTGTCGATGGTATTGACGACATGCGGACTTCGATGCCCGCCAAGCAGTTGCTGACGCGCGCAAATTGCGCCAACGGCATCCATATTGTTTAACGGTGATGCGGTCAGCAACTTGATCACCACCTTGTCACCACCGTCAATTTGCTCGGCAAAAAACACCTCGGCGAGGGTTCCGCTGGCCAGCGTCGACAGACACCGGTAACCATCAATCTCAACCACCGTGCGATTGCCCTCGGTGACAAACGCAAATTCGCCGAAATTGGCGGCGGTATATGAATACCCCGTAGGCGGCTCACCGGCCGCGATGGTCGATAAGGTGGGTGCACCGGCATCACGGGCGGTGGCGGCCGCGCGGGCAATGGATCGGTGCAAGCGCGCCGACGACAGTGCGTCCTTGCGCATCACCTCAAACGCACCGGCGGCAATCAGTTCATCGGATTGTTGCGTGAGTTCTTTTGCGGCAAGAACAATGATCGGCGGGCATTGTTCACGGCCGGTCAAACGTGCGATTGCGTCGAGCGCTTCTTTTCGTGTCCCGAGGCCGCCCAGAATAATGACGTCGCCACGGGTGCCGAACAAAAAGCCCGCACCACGCATCGTTTGTGAAAACGGGTCAATCTCTTCAATGGCGGCATCCGGATAACGGGTCTTGATGTGGGTGGCCAACAACAAGCGCAAGCCTGCCGACCCGTCAATGATCGAGATGTTGAGGCGTGATGACGGTTCCGTCGGCCGGCTACCGGCGCCTTGAAGCGTGGTCATCGTGGCGTTGTCATGTTGGTGAGGCGGTGCGATGCAATCTTGTTATGGCGCTTTCGAGCCGGCTAAAGAACAACAACCTGGATCTTGCCGATTTTTGCCCGCCATTCCTGCGGGCCGGTGCGGTGTACCGCATTGCCGGTTGAATCAACGGCAACAATCACCGGCATGTCCTGCACGTCAAATTCATAAATGGCTTCCATGCCCAGGTCTTCGAACGCGACCAGGCGTGAGGCCTTGATTGCCTTTGAAACCAAATACGCCGCGCCACCGACGGCGATGAAATAGGTCGCGCCGTTCTTTTTGATGTTCTCAATAGTGGCCGTGCCGCGTTCGGATTTGCCGATCATGCCAATCAAGCCGGTTTTTTCGAGCATGTCTGCGGTGAATTTATCCATGCGCGAGGCGGTGGTGGGACCGGCCGGGCCGACGACTTCGTCACGCACCGGATTCACCGGGCCGACGTAGTAGATGATGCGGTTGGTGAAGTCTGCCGGCAGTTTTTCACCCTTTTTGATCATGTCGGTAAGTCTGCGATGCGCGGCGTCACGTCCGGTGAGGATTTTTCCCGACAACAATACCCGGTCACCGGATTTCAATTGCCCGAGTTCGGCCTTGGTGATGCCATTAATGTTGACCCGCTTGGAGGTCGACAGATCCATTGTCAATTTCGGCCAATCATCCAACGATGGCGGGGTCAATATCGCCGGGCCGCTGCCGTCGAGTGTGAAATGTGCATGGCGTGTTGCTGCGCAGTTTGGCAGCAGGGCAACCGGCTTCGACGCGGCATGGGTCGGATAGTCGACCACCTTTACATCAAGCACGGTTGACAGACCGCCAAGGCCTTGTGCACCGATGCCGAGCGCGTTGACCTTCTCGAACAACTCCAATCGCAGTTCCTCTGCGCGATTCGACGGGCCGCGCGCCTGCAATTGGTGAATGTTCATTGGTTCCATCATGGCCCATTTCGCCATCAGCATCGCTTTTTCCGGTGAACCACCGATGCCGAGCGACAATAATCCCGGCGGACACCAATCGGCGCCCATGGTCGGCACCACCGATAAGACCCAATCAACAATGTTGTCGTTGGGTAACAGCATGGCAAATTTCGACTTGTTCTCCGAGCCGCCGCCTTTTGCCGCAACAATGACTTCAACCTTGTCGCCGGGAACAATTTCGATATGGGTCACACCGGGCGTATTGTCCATGGTGTTTTTGCGTTTGCCATCCGGGTCAATCAACATCGAGCCGCGCAACGGATTGTTGACGTCGGTGTAAGCGCGGCGAACGCCTTCGTTGACCATTTGTTCAGGCGTTAGTCGTGGTCCACTGCGCGGCCCTTCAAAGCGTGCATCCATGCCGACGCGGATAAAGGCGATACAAATGCCGGTGTCCTGACATATCGGCCGGTGCCCCTCGGCCGCCATGCGTGAATTGATGAGAATCTGCGCCATGGCATCTTTGGCCGCAGGCGACGCTTCGTTCTTGTAGGCCTCGTGTAACGCCTTGATGTAATCAACCGGATGGTAATAACTAATGAACTGGAACGCATCGGCGACCGAAGATATAAAGTCTTCCTGTTTGATGGTGTTCATCTGGTGCCCCTAAAAATTATCGCGCGCATGTTTGCCGGCTGGCTTGCCGCCGTCCATGATCCGGTCAATCCAGGCGATCGACAGTGCTGAAAATATAAATGCAACGTGAATCACCGTTTGCCAAAGCAACGTGTGATCAGACAACTTTTCGGCGTTGATGAATGATTTCAGCAGGTGGATCGATGAAATGCCGATGATAGCAGTTGCTAGTTTCACCTTTAAAACGGCGGCATTGACGTGTGACAGCCATTCAGGCTGGTCTGGGTGACCTTCGAGATGCATGCGCGAAACAAACGTTTCGTAGCCGCCAACAATCACCATCACCAGCAGGTTGGAGATCATCACCACGTCAATGAGGCCCAGCACCAACAGCATGATGTCTGCTTCGGTGAATTTGGTGCCACGGCCAAAAAATGTACCATCAACCAGATGCACCAGCTCGACACCAAATTGATAAACATAGATGACCTGCGCAACGATAAGGCCGACATAAAGCGGCACCTGCAGCCACCGGCTCATAAAAATGAAATTGGGCAGTGGTTTTAACGGGCGCGAGTTAATTTTGTGATCATTCATGAGTGGATGTGACCTTGGTGGCAAGAAAAATATCGGACAAAAACGGCAAAACCCCCGTAGTGGATCGCCACGGGGGGAATCGACTTGCAACTGCTTGGATTTAGGCGGATTGCAGCGGCAAACCGGTCACAGCCGCACCAATTTCCCGCCGCAGGATTTTACCATTCTTGGTGCGCGGGAATTCTTGCACCAGATAGATGCGTTTGGGCGCTTTGTAGGCGGCAAGGTGTGCCTGGCTGAACGTCAGCAATTCTTCGGCGCTGATCGCTTTGCCCGGCTGCAAAATGACGTGGGCAACGACAATCAATTTATCTTTTTCAATTTGTTCACCGACACACGCGCAATCTGCCACTGCCGGGTGCGATTTAAGGACGCGTTCGACTTCATACGGCGAGACGCGGTAGCCAAAACTCTTGATGATGTCGTCCTTGCGGCCGAGAAACCACCAATAACCGTCCTCATCAATCCGCGCATGGTCGCCGGTAAAAAACAAGCCGTCGTGGCGCAACTTGGCGGTCTCGTCCGGCATCTGCCAATAACGCAGGAATAAGCCCGGATCGTCTTCCGGAATGGCAATCATGCCTTCTTCACCGGCTGTTGTCGGTTCGAGCGTTTCCGGGTTTACCAGCCTGACACGGTGGCCGGGCTGCGGGAAGCCGGCCGAGCCGGCGCGAATCGGCCGGTGGATTGACTGCGACAGGTAGTACGAAAATTCACTCATGCCGACCGCTTCAAAAATATCCATGCCGAAACGTGTCCGCCATTCGGACAACATATCGTCGGAAAGATGTTCGCCGGCACTCATGCAAAAACGCAATGACGGGACATCAGCCTTGCCGACCGTCGTTTTTTGCACAATCTGACGATAGATGGTGGGTACACCAATAAAAATCGTCGCCTTATGTTTTGCGATCAAGCGCGGCCACAACATGGCATCGTTTTTGCCCTCATGCACAATCACGGTCTTGCCGCGATAGAGCGGGTCCATCAGACCCGATCCGAGCACGTAGGTCCAGTTGAATTTGCCGGAGTGGACAATGCGGTCTACCTGGTTCGGATCAAAACTGAACCAGTAACGTGAGGCCGGCTCTCGCCCGATCAGCGCGCGATGTGCATGCAGCACGCCCTTGGGGTAACCGGTTGTCCCACTGGTGTAGACCAGATAGGCGGGGTCGCTTGCGCGTGTGGCGTGTGGTGCCGAAAAGGCGGTGATCTCATTCAGCGCTGCATCGAGATCATGCACCGCAATGCCGTCGAACGGCGTATGCCGGCCGTCGCCGGTAGTGAGCACCAGCTCAATCTGTCCGCGGTCCTGCATGGTGGCGGCCAATTGTGACCAACTGGTCTTGTCCAGCACTAACACTTTTGCCCCTGAATCCTTGATCAGATACTGCACTTCCTCGGTGGTGAGCAGGGTGGACGTCGGTACCGCAATGGCGCCGACCTTCATCGTGCCGAAAAACGCGATCGGATAGGCGAGACTGTTTGGCAGCCGGACCAGCACCCGGTCGCCGGCGGCAATACGGTGCTTGCGCAGTACTTGCGCAAACTGACTGCTGCGGTCTGACAGTTGGCGATAGGTGGCGGTGACGGTACCCAGTGCATCGTCCTCGACAATCATCGCGATGCGCTGTTCAACAGCTGTTTCAAGATGTGCGTCGGTGCATGCAACACCGATATTAAAAAATTCGGGAACCTGCCATGTCCAGTCTTCGAACGGCGGAAATGATGTTTTGGCGTTCATGGGATTCTTTTACGTAGGAGTGACAATGACCTTTGATTCGCTTTAACGGCGCAACAAAAACACTACAAGATGACGCCGTACGGCCAGTTCTCCCGTACAACCTGTTCTGGCAGCTGCTTGAGGACCTCGATCGCAAACGCGGTATCGGTCGCCGACAACGCGTGCAATGCGTGCGCCCGCAGCAGGGTTTGCAGCGCCTTGCCGAACATGGGGGGGTCGAGCATTTCACCATTGAATTTAATGGCGCCACCGAGCAGGGCATCGGCTTCAATGGCGGCTTTGAGGATGGCGATTTTTGTTTTGATGTCGGTTGGCGACGGTGTATAGGCCACCTTGCAGGGGTGGATATGAAACGGGTGAATCACCTGCTTGCCGGTCATACCCATGGCGGCTTCTTCACAGGCGTGGCCGTAGACCACGCGCGATTCTTCGTCGCCGTGCAGGTCGAGCCAGCGCCGAACATCATCGGGTTCTACGCTCGACTCCGGCATGGCGGATTGACCAATCAATGTTTCAACGCCGCCGATCACACCCTTACCCGCGATACGCGCCTCAAACAGCACCTGGTTCATAAAGTAGGCAAGCTCGACGGTCCAGTTGCGCGGGGTGATGTGAATACCCATCGCCTTGGAGAAATCGTGGATGCCGAACACCACGTGTTTAACCGTGCTGTATTGCATCAGGTCAGGCGCGATCTTGAGCGACTTCGGATGTTCAATGATGGGTTGGATGGTCATGCGGTGATTCAAGCCGACCAACACCGCCGACAGGTCGCGAATTTCGGCCGAGCCATACGCCTCGCCGGCCTTTGCCAGCATCACCACGTCGATGTAATCGGCCAGATCACGAATCAGTGCCAGATCCTTTTCGTATTCATCAGTCCGAAACGGATTGATACGAATGGCGATTTGCACGGTCTTGCGGCGCGGCATGGTCGGCAATTCACGCCGCAACAATTCACGCGACATGTCTTTTTGCCGGCAACCGTCTTCCAGATCAAACAGCAGCGTGTGCGCAGTGGTGCCGACAGCGTGTTTTTTGAAGCGTTGTGCCGCCTGCTCAATATCCTCGTAAATGCCGAGCGACGGGGCGTACTTGACCGGCGGGTAATAGATTTGAATGCCGGGCCAATAATCGCCAAGCATGGCCGGAGAGTCGGTGGCGAGATCGATGTCGTTGAGATTGCTCATGATTTTTCAGTCGGTTGGGGACATTGGCGCGATAAAACTTCACAATATGACGCCACATTACCGCCTTTGTTGCGCTGCGTCAATATGTCTTATATAAGACATAAGATACAAATGGGGGCCAAGCTTGCTGCGGCCCGGCGTGGGTGCCGACATGCGGCGTCCTGGGACCGCGAATTGCCGTTTACCATATTGTTTTTCTTACAGTTTTTTTCGCCGCTGGCGGCAACGTCGGCTATCGGCCGGTTGGCCGGTTATGCTATAAATACCACAGTGTTTTTATAAAAATGATCCGTTTCGGAGAGAGAGCGATGTCAAATATTGAATCAACCATGCATGAGAACCGGCTGTTTCAGCCACCCGGGGCGCTGGTCAAGGCGGCGGCAATTTCCGGACGCGCGGCGTACGATGCAATGTGTGCCAAGGCCGCCGCCGACGAGTCCGGCTTCTGGGGGGATTTGGCGCGGGCGCACCTTTCCTGGCACAAGCCATTTACGCGGGTGCTTGATGAATCAAACGCGCCGTTTTACAAATGGTTCGACGATGGCGAGTTGAACGCCTCGTACAATTGTCTCGACAAACAGGTCGCCGCCGGATTGGGTGACAAGGTCGCCATCACGTTTGAATCCGACGACAAGAGCGTCACCAATATTTCCTACCGTGCGTTGTTGGCACGTGTCGGCAAATTTGCCAACGCGTTGAAAGCAAAGGGCATCAAATCCGGCGACCGGGTCATTATTTATATCCCCATGTCGATTGAAGGCGTGATTGCAATGCAGGCGTGTGCCCGTATCGGTGCGACCCATTCGGTGGTGTTTGGCGGGTTTTCGGCAAAAAGTTTGCAGGAACGCGTTATTGATGCCGGCGCAATTGCGGTCATCACTGCAGACGAACAAATGCGCGGCGGCAAAGCGCTGCCGATCAAGGCGATTGTTGATGAGGCCATGGCGCTGGGTGGCTGTGAGCACATGAAGACTTGTATTGTTTATAAGCGCACCGGCAATGCGGTGAACATGGTGGCAGCGCGCGATAGCTGGTGGCACGACGTCGAGGCGGCACAGTCTGATGTTTGTGAACCGACCTGGGTGAATGCCGAACACCCGTTGTTTATCCTTTACACCTCGGGCTCAACCGGCAAGCCGAAGGGCATCCAGCATTCCACCGGTGGCTACCTGCTGTGGGCGGCGCTGACGATGAAATGGACGTTTGATATCAAGCCTGCCGATTTGTTTTGGTGTACCGCCGATATTGGCTGGGTGACCGGCCATTCGTATGTCGCCTACGGCCCGCTTGCGGCGGGCGCAACACAACTGGTGTTTGAAGGTGTGCCGACCTATCCTAACGCGGGACGTTTCTGGGACATGATCCAGCGGCACAAGGTGACGATTTTTTACACCGCGCCGACAGCGATTCGTTCGTTGATCAAGGCGGGCGAGGTCGACCCGGCGACCCATCCGCGCAACTACGATTTGACATCGCTGCGCATCCTCGGCTCGGTCGGTGAACCGATCAACCCTGAAGCGTGGATGTGGTACTACGAGAACATCGGCGGCGGTCGTTGTCCGATTGTTGACACGTTTTGGCAGACCGAAACCGGCGGTCACATGATCACACCATTACCCGGGGTCACGCCGCTCAAACCCGGTTCGTGCACCCTGCCGCTGCCGGGCATCCAAGCCGCCATCGTCGACGAGACCGGACACGATCTGGCAAACGGGCAGGGCGGAATTCTGGTGGTGAAACGCCCCTGGCCGTCGATGGTCAGAACTATCTGGGGTGATCCGGAACGTTTTAGGACCACCTATTTCCCGGCCGAACTCGGCGGCAGACTTTATCTGGCCGGCGACGGTGCGGTGCGTGATATTGAGCATGGATACTTCACGATCATGGGTCGCATTGACGATGTGCTGAATGTGTCGGGTCATCGGTTGGGAACCATGGAGATCGAGTCGGCACTGGTGTCCAATTCAAAATTGGTCGCCGAGGCCGCCGTGGTCGGCCGGCCAGACGCGATGACGGGTGAGGCAATTTGCGCGTTTGTGGTGCTGAAGGGCAAGCGCCCCGAAGGCGAAGAGGCACTGCGCATCGCCAAAGAACTACGCGACTGGGTTGGCAAGGAAATTGGTCCGATTGCCAAGCCAAAAGACATCCGCTTCGGCGACAACCTGCCCAAAACCCGCAGCGGCAAAATCATGCGGCGGTTATTGCGATCAGTCGCAAAAGGCGAGGCGATCACACAGGATATTTCGACGCTGGAAAATCCGGCGATCCTCGAACAACTCAAACAATCGCTTTGATGACAAACACCTTATTCGACGGATGTTTTGTGGCATTTTTGCCTGAAAATGTCCGTCCTGTTTGGTGTTTGATATTTGAGCGTGCTGATTGAAATGTCGTCATCACCCTCCCCATCGATAGTGGATGCAACCGTCGGCGAGTTGCGGGTGCACGCACCGTTTGACCAAATGGATGCGGCCATGCTCAACAAGCTGGCAGCGCGGTTGGTGTTGCGCTATTTTGCCAAGGGGTCAACGATTCTTTCGCCGGAAGACGGCGAAGTTCGGCGGCTGGTGATCATCCAGCGTGGATCGGTGACCGGCGTCAATCGCAGCGGGGATGCGGCGGCGAATGGGCAGGCGTTGTCCCTCGCGGAAGGGGAGATGTTTCCGATTGGCGCAATCATGTCGCGACGCGCAACAGTGCTGACGTTCACCGCCGCCACCGATGTATTTTGTTATGAGATGGCGCTGCCGGTGTTCGAAGAAGTGATGGATTTGTCACGGCCGTTCCGCCACTTTGCCACGCGCCGGCTTGCGCACTTACTCGATCAGTCACGCCGCAACACACAAACCCACTACAGCGCCAACCTGGCGGCGGCACAGACGCTTGCCAGCCCGCTTAAAGATATTGTCCGACGCGCGCCGGTGACGGTACCGCCGCACACACCAGTGCGTGACGTGTTGGCGTTGATGAAGCGTGAGCGCATCGGTTCGGTGGTGATTGTGGACGGGCAAACAGGCGGCGATGGCGGTCAAGCTGCCGGGATTTTTACCGAGCGCGACGTGTTGGATCGTGTCGCCGTACCGCAGGTTGATCAATCAATGCCGATCTCGGCGTTGATGACCGCCAGTCCTTTTTCGCTGCCGTCGCATGCGCCGGTGTTTGACGCCGCCAAGGCGATGGCCGAGCGGCGCTTCCGGCATGTGTTGGTCACCGAGGAAGGCCGCTTCATCGGCGTGGTATCGGAGCGCGATTTATTCGCCATGCAACGTCTTTCGCTCGGTGAAATTGCCAAGGGGATCGAGCGGGCCGGTGACGTCGCGGCACTTGCCGGTGCGTCGGCCGACGTGCGCCGCATGGCCGCTGCGCTGGTCGGGCAGGGCGTTGCGGCGGAACAATTGACACAATTTGTCACCACCATGAACGACGCAATCGTCGGTCGCGCGTTGGCGCTGGCGGCGCAGACCAGTGCACCACCCGACGTCGCATGGTGTTGGATGGGGTTGGGTTCCGAGGGCCGCATGGAACAAACATTGGCCACCGACCAGGACAATGCGATTATTTTTTCGCCGCCTGCGGGTATGGCAGACGATACAAACATCGACCTGATTAAGACAGGGTTGCTTGCGTTCGCCGCGGCCACCAACCAAATTTTGGACGCGGTCGGATTTCCACTTTGCCGCGGTGACATCATGGCGAAAAATCCCAAGTGGTGTCTGACGGAGACGCAATGGCGTGACACCTTTGGCGAATGGATGCGTGCGGTCAATCCAGCCGCGCTGCTGAACGCCGCGATTTTTTTTGATTTTCGTGCGCTGCATGGTGATGTGTCGCTTGCCGGCAATCTCAAAGCATGGCTTGCGGCGACTGTGCCAAAACAATCCATGTTCATGCGGCACATGGCGGCAAATGCGTTACAGGTAAAGCCGCCAATCGGTGTGTTGCGCGACTTTGTCGACGCCGATTCCGAGCATCCGGGAACAATCGACCTCAAAATTTACGCGGCACGGCCGTTCATTGACGCGGCCCGGGTGTTTGCACTTGCCAATCAGGTGATTGCCACCAACACCGCCGACCGCCTGAGAATGGCGGGCGCAAAAATGCGCATGAGTGAAGACGAGCTGAACGCCTATGTCGACGCGTTTCATTTCGTGCAATTGTTGCGTCTTCGCCATCAGGAGGTGGTTGATGATGCATCGGCGGATGCCAAGCCAAGCCCGAACCGTATCCGCCCGGACGAACTCAACGAACTCGACCGGCGGATTCTGAAAGAGGCGCTGCGTCAGGCGCGCAAGCTGCAATCGCGGCTCG
>JANOEV010000301.1:0-2403 GCA_031413695.1 Burkholderiales bacterium | reverse complement strand
TTGTTGGCGAGGTTGGCGCCGGTTAATACCGATGGCATGCGGCCATGCACGGTGTTGAAGCCGTGCGAATTGCCGAGAAAATAAGTCGGTGTTTTGGACGAACAGCCGATGCCGGAAAGTTTGGCGACACGATGCGGCTCGATGTCGAGCTCCCAACACGCCTGAATAATCGCCGCGGATATTGAATCGTGTCCGCAGCCGGCGCAAAGGGTTGAGACCGCGCCTTCGTAGTCGCGCCGCGTGTAGCCGACATTGTTGACCGCGAGTGTCGGGTGGTGCAGCTTGGGTTTGGCGATATAGGTCATTCGGCGGCTCCCTGCGCAGACATATTTGCGGCTTTCTTGATCGGCACCACGTTGGCGGAATCCGCTTTATCGGAAATTTCCTTGACAATAAACCGCGCCGTGATCGGGGTGCCGTCGTAATGCAGCACTGCGATTAACTTGGCCGGATCGATATTCAGCTCGGCCACTAGCAGCGTACGCAGTTGCCCGTCGCGATTTTGTTCGACCACAAATATCTGGTCGTGCGCGCCGATAAAGTCGGTGACGGCCTGGCTGAATGGAAAGGCGCGAATCCGCAACGTATCGACGTGCACATTTTCCTCGTCGAGGGTTTCCATCGCCTCACTCATCGCCGGACTGGTCGAGCCATAAAAAATCACGCCAAGTTTGGTCTTCTTTCCTTTGTGGGTGAGTACTGGTTGCGGCACCAGTTGTTTGGCGGTCTCGAATTTATGCAATAACCGCGACATGTTATCCACATAGTCCGGACCAGCTTCGCTGTATTTGGCGAAACGATCGCGGCTGGTGCCGCGCGTGAAATACGCACCCTTGGTCGGGTGGGTGCCGGGGTAGGTGCGAAACGGGATGCCGTCGCCATCAACATCGAGGTAGCGGCCAAACACCTTGCCGGCTTCGAGTTCTTCGGCGGTCATCACCTTGCCGCGGTCGTAACGGCGGTTGTCATCCCACACAAACGGTTTGCACAGGCGCTGGTTCATGCCGATATCCAGATCCGTCATGACAAATATCGGTGTTTGCAAACGGTCGGCAAGATCGAGTGCCGTCGCCGACATTTCAAAACACTCGTGCGGGTCTTCTGGGAACAACAACACGTGTTTGGTATCGCCGTGTGAGGCGTAGGCACACGACAACACATCCGATTGTTGGGTGCGTGTCGGCATGCCGGTCGATGGCCCGCCGCGCTGCACATTGATGATGGTGATCGGTATCTCGGCAAAATAGGCGAGGCCGATAAATTCCTGCATGAGAGACACGCCGGGGCCGGAGGTGGCGGTAAAGGCGCGTGCGCCGTTCCAACCCGCACCGACCACAATGCCGATCGAGGCCAGCTCGTCTTCGGCCTGCACGATGGCGAATTTGTTTTTGCCGGTGTCGGCATCAACCCGATATTTTTGGCACCACTTGGTGAAGCCCTCGGCGAGTGATGAAGACGGCGTGATTGGGTACCACGCACAGACGGTCGCGCCGCCATACACGCAGCCCAATGCCGCCGCACTGTTGCCTTCGATAAAGATGCGGTCACCGACAAAGTTCCGCCGCTCGACCTTCAAGCCGATCGGCTGAAAATGTTTGGCCGCATAGTCGCGCCCGAGGTGAAGCGCTTTTTTGTTGGAGTCGAGCAACCGCTCTTTGCCTTTGTATTGTTCGCTGAACAACACCTCGATGGCTTCGCTTTCGATGCCGAGCAAAAACGACAACGCGCCGAGGTAAATGATATTTTTGAACAACTGCCGTTCGCGCGAATCGGTGTAGGTTGCATTGCTGATTTCAGTCAGCGGCATACCCAATATCTGAATATCGTCACGGAACTTTGACGGCGGCAGCGCCTTGGAGTTGTCGTAAAACAAATACCCGCCGGGTGAAAGTTCCTTGAGGTCTTCGTTCCACGTTTGTGGGTTCATCGCCACCATAAAGTCCACACCGCCGCGGCGGCCGAGGTGGCCTTTTTCGGTCACACGCACTTCGTACCAGGTCGGCAGGCCCTGAATGTTCGACGGAAAAATATTGCGCGGGCTGACCGGCACGCCCATACGCAGAATCGATTTGGCGAACAGTTCGTTGGCCGACGCCGAACCGGAGCCGTTGACGTTGGCAAACTTGACAACAAAGTCGTTAATCGCGGCAATTGGTTTCATTATTCGGCC
This sequence comes from Burkholderiales bacterium, assembly GCA_031413695.1. Classification (GTDB taxonomy): domain Bacteria; phylum Pseudomonadota; class Gammaproteobacteria; order Burkholderiales; family Usitatibacteraceae; genus UKL13-2. The sequence continues at coordinate 233 of JANOEV010000301.1, read as the reverse complement.
GCCTCTCTTAATGGTTCACGCTGCGGTGTAGGTTTGTTTCGACACCCCGGCCCGGCCTTGGTGGTATCAAGCAAAAATTTCTGCATGTCCCACGCGCCGGTCGGGCAACGTTCGGCACATAGTCCGCAGTGCAGGCACACGTCTTCATCCTTGGCCATGATTCGGCCGGTTTTGAGGCCGTCGGCAATATATAAATCTTGCGTCAGGTTCAACGCCGGTGCACTCAGCCGCGC
>JANOEV010000300.1:0-7996 GCA_031413695.1 Burkholderiales bacterium | reverse complement strand
CTGCCCAACGGCAACATGATGGTGGCAGGCGAAAAACAAATCGGCATCAATCACAACACTGAAGTCATCCGCTTTTCCGGCATAGTCAGCCCGGTCAATGTGCAGACTGGAAATGTGGTGGCATCAAGCGCCATTGCCGATGCCAGACTCGAATATCGCGGCAAGGGCTACATCGATGAAGCGCAACGCATGGGTATGCTGCAGCGATTCTTCCTCTCGTTTCTGCCGTTCTAACCCGGCCATCACATGAACCCACGCAACGAAATCAAAAAGAACTTTCTGATCGCCGTCACCATTGCCGCGTGCTGGTGCATGACGGCGCCGAAGGCGTTCGCCGAACGCATCAAGGATATCGCCACCATTCAGGGTGTACGCACCAACCAATTGATTGGTTACGGGCTGGTGGTCGGATTGGACGGCTCGGGCGACCAGACAACACAAACACCGTTCACCGTGCAAAGTCTGACCAATATGTTGTCGCAGCTCGGCGTGCAGTTGCCGCAGGGGACCAATCTGCAATTGCGTAATGTGGCGGCGGTGATGCTGACCACGACACTGCCGGCTTTCGCAAAGCCGGGTCAAACACTTGACATCACCGTGTCCTCCCTCGGCAACGCAAAATCGCTGCGCGGCGGGACGCTGTTGATGACGCCGATGAAAGGTGCCGATGGTCAGATTTATGCCATGGCCCAGGGCAACGTCATCATCGCCGGTGCGGGCGCATCTGCCGGTGGCAGCAAGGTCCAGATCAACCAGCTAAATGCCGGCCGGATCCCGGCGGGTGCCACGGTCGAGCGCGCCGTGAGTTCGCCGTTTGGCACCGCGGAATCGTTGCAACTTGAATTAAGTACGACCGACTTTTCAGTCGCCAGACGGGTTGCCGATGCCGTCAACCGCCGCATGGGCGGCACCACCGCCATGGCCCTGGATGGCCGCGTGATTGAGATCCGCATGCCGCAGTCGCCGAATGACAGGGTGGCGTTTATCGCCGACCTTGAGGCGCTCGAAATCGAAAATGCCCTGCCGCAGGCGAGGGTGATCATTAACGCCCGCACGGGATCGATTGTAATGAACCGGATGGTGACACTCGAACCCTGCGCGGTCGCCCACGGCAATTTGTCAGTCACGATCAATTCAACACCGCTGGTCAGTCAACCCGCGCCATTCAGCAAGGGTGAGACAGTGGTCAGCGAAAAGGCCGATATCACCATCAAACAGGAAGCCGGACAGGTCATCATGATGGATGGCGCGCCAAAACTGGCCGACGTAGTGCGTGCACTAAACTCAATCGGCGCAACGCCACAGGACCTGCTCGCGATTCTGCAGTCGATGAAAGCCGCCGGCGCGCTGCGCGCCGAGCTGGAAGTTATCTAGCCAACTGATTGCCATGTCCGTGCGCGCCGCCAATTTTGATACCAATCAGGTCGCCATCGACACGGCCGCGCTCGGCAAGCTCAAGCGCTCTGCCGGACAGGACCCAAAGTCGGCATTGCGTGCCACCGCGCAACAGTTTGAGACGCTGTTCATGAACATGTTGATGAAGTCGATGCGCGATACGCTGCCGAAGGAAGGCATGTTGTCGTCGTCGGCAAACGATATGTACACCGGTATGCTTGATCAGCAGTTCGCGCAAAAAATGTCGTCGCGCGGAACCGGCATTGCCGACATGATTGTCAAACAGCTGTCGCAACAAATGAAGACGCCGGACAGCAACGACACCATTGCGCCGGTCGACAATCCGGTTCGCAAAACGGCGATGCACGGTAGTGGCGACAGCCGCACCCGGCCTGTCGGACAGGATGGTGTTTTATCGGAACGTGTCACGGGTGTCGGCGCATCTGCCAATGCCGGTCGACCCGGCGGACCAACCCCGGTTGTATTCCGTTTTGAAAATCAGCAGACACTAAACGAGCGACTGCAGGGGCCGGCTGGCAGCAATCGGTCGAACACGGGCGCGGCACCGGCACTCGGCGCACCATCAGATGCGCCCGGCAGGTTTGTCCAAAATATGAAGGTGCATGCCGAGGATGCGGAACGCATCACCGGCGTGCCGGCCAAATTCATGCTTGGTCAGGCTGCGCTGGAATCCGGCTGGGGCAAGAAGGAAATCAGCCATGCCGATGGCAGTCCGGCGCACAACTTGTTTGGCATCAAGGCGGGCAGCAGTTGGGCCGGCAAAACAGTCAGTGTCACGACAACCGAATACATTGGCGGCGTCGCACAAAAAGTGGTCGAGAAATTCCGTGCCTATGGCTCATACGCCGAGAGTTTCCGCGACTACGCGAATCTTATCGCCGGCAGCCCGCGTTATCAGGACGTGATCAAAAAAGGCGGCAATGTTGAAGGCTTTGCCAACGCCATGCAGCGTTCCGGCTATGCGACCGATCCACGTTACGCCGAGAAGCTCACGCGCACCATCAATCAAATGTTGTCCCTGAGCCGGGCCGACCCGCGGGGCGTTGAAACACCAAAGGAAATTTGAATGAACATCGCATGGAGACACAATGTCGCTGCTTAATGTTGGTGCATCTGGTCTCGCCGCCGCCTATGCCGGGCTGACGACGGCCGGACACAATATCGCCAACGTCAACACACCGGGCTTTTCGCGCCAGCAAACGGTGCAGACCACCATGCCCGGGTCGTTTACCGGTGCCGGCTATATCGGCCGTGGTGTGGCGATTGAAACCATACAGCGTGCCTACGACCAACAGTTGACCAACCAGACCCAGTACATGTCGGGGCAAGCGTCCGAGGCGAGCACACATCACGCGTTGATGCAACGCGTCGACCGGCTGTTCTCCAGCGATGAGAGCGGCCTCGGCGCGTCACTCGACCGGTTTTTTTCGAGCATGACCGAGGCGTCTTCGCGACCGGCGGATATGTCGGCGCGGGCCACGGTATTGTCGAGCGCAACACAAATGGCCGAACGCATTCGCACCACCGGCGCACAACTTGAAGGTTTCGGCATGAGTGCCGACCAGGGTATTCGTGCCGCCGTCGGCGGCATCAACGATTTGGCGAAGCGCATCGGCGGCATCAATGATGCGATTGCCGTGGCCAGGGGCACCGGCCAGCCGCCCAATGATTTGCTCGACCAGCGCGATCAGCTGGTCACTGATTTGTCCAAGCTGGTTGGCGTGAACGCGGTTGAGCAAAGCGACGGCAGCTTGAACGTCTTTATGTCGAGCGGTGCGGCACTGGTGGTGGGCAGTATTGCCGCAAGTCTATCGGTCGCGCCGGATGCTTCGGATCCCGGACGGCAGGTGGTGAGTGTCAACAGCGGCGGTGGCGCCGGTGTGGTGGTGTCATCCGACGCGATATCCGGCGGACAGTTATCGGCGCTGATGAAATTTCGCGATGTCAGTCTGGTGAATGCACAAAACGACCTGGGGCGTTTTGCCTATGCGATTGGCGATGCCTACAATCAGGTGCATGCCGCCGGCACCGATCTCAATGGTGCAACCGGTAGCAATATGTTCAACCTGGCGTCACCACAGTCTTATGCCAATGCCGCCAATACCGGCGGCGCGAGCCTGACGGTCAACGTCGCCAATGCAAACGCGCTTTCGCCCTCAGATTACCGCCTTGACTTTGACGGATCGAATTACACGGTGACACGTGAACGCGACGGTAGCCGGACCACCTCCGCGACGTTGCCGGTGACAATCGACGGACTCGCCATTGCCGCCGCCGGTGCAATCAATGCCGGCGACAGCTTTTCGATCCGGCCGACACGCGGTGTTGCTGCCGTATTTACCACCGCGATCACCAGCACACGGCAATTGGCGTTTTCACAGAGTGCGGCATCCAACGACAACCGCAACGCACTGGCACTCGCTGCCATTCCGACCGGATCGATGCTTGGTGCGTTGAGCGTCTCGCAGGTATTTGGTGAAATGGCGTCCAATGTTGGCGCCACCACGCGCAGTTTGATGCTCGACAGCGACGCCTCGCAAAAGTTGCTCGATCAGGCGCGCACCGACCAGTCGGCGGTGTCCGGTGTCAATCTGGACGAAGAGGCGGCGAAGCTGATGCGCTACCAACAGGCTTACCAGGCGTCCGCCAAGGTGATGGCGACTGCGCAGACACTGTTCCAGTCAATCCTGGAACTCGGCCGTTAACCGGTGCAACGTCATTAAAACCATTCATCAAAAAGGCACTCCGCCATGCGTATAGGCACCTATTATTCCCAATTGTCGACCACTGATCAGTTGTTGCGCAACCAGTTTGATTTGTACACCACACAAAGTCAGATTGCGAGCGGCAAGAAGATCAATGTGCCGTCCGACGACCCCGGCAGCATGGCGCAAATTACCACGTCACGCGCGTCGCTCAAGGCGGAAGCGTCGTACGAAAAAAATCAGGTCTACCTCGATTCGATGTTACGCACGGTTGAGTCCACGCTGGGTGCGGTCGGCAATTCATTGTCGACCGCCCGCGAGGCGCTGGTGCAGGCCAACAACGCGACCCTCACCGATGCGGATCGTAATTCAATTGCGGCTTCCCTTCGGCAGCGCCGCGCGGAGTTGTTGACACAGGCCAATACCACCGGCGGCGATGGCCAATACCTTTTTTCGGGATTTCAAAGCAGCGCGCCGCCGTTTGCGGACGCCGCGGGTGGCGTCGTGTTTGGCGGCGATAACGGCACACGCAATGTATTGGTCGGCCCGTCGCGCAGTATTGCCGCCAACGCGGACGGCGACGCAATCTTTATGAACATCCCGCGTGGAAACGGTGTTTTTTCCACCGCCGCTGCTGCCACCAATGGTGGTACCGGCCGTATTGAGACCGGCGGCGTGAATAATCCGGCCGCGCTCACCGGGCAAAATTATGAAATCCGCTTTACCGGCCCGGCCAACTACGACATCGTCAATACCAGCCTTGGCACAACCCTGTCCAGCGGTGTTTTTCAGTCGGGAACGGCGATCCAATTTGGCGGCATGCAAATGGTAATCGACGGTCAGCCGGCAGGCGGCGATATTTTTGCCGTCGACAGCGCCGCCACCCAGAGCATTTTTACGTCACTGGATCGCGCCATTGCCGCTCTTGAGACCCCGGTCTTCACATCGGCTGATCGCGCCAGGCTCAGCGACACCATGCGTGGAACCACAGCCGATTTGGACCAGGCCATCAGCCGTGCGTTGGAAATACGCGGCGAAATCGGCGGACGCATGAACGCGCTTGATCTTGCCGGCAATATTTCGGCAAATACGGCGCTCGATGCCGGTACCACGTTGAGCGGGCTGGAAGATATCGACTATGCCGAGGCAAGCACCCGCTTCACCCGTCAAAAAACGGCGGTCGACGCGGCGCTGGCGGCCTATGCACAAACCACGCGCGGCACACTATTCGATTACCTGCGCTAGCAAATCGTCTGCAGCGGGTGTTCTGCCGGCTTGGGCCGGCCTGCAGCGGGCTATTTTTTGTCACCCTAGTTGGTGAAAATTCGGAAAGCCGGGTTCGCCGTAGCCCGACAGCACCGCCGCTGTGCGCAAAATCGTTGCCGACAACCCATTTCAGGTGCACGTTAGCGCTAAAATAGAAAAAAACTTTTAATACGTGCGGGCAAAAACAACATTTACTGCTGTTATTTGCAACGCGGGGCCCACTTGTCTTCATCCGAGCAACCAATCACCACGGCAGCACAACCCGCGCCGGCGCATGGCGTTGGATATGCCGCGGACGGCGCGAATGCCGGCGTATTCAATGATGGCGACGCGCCCGCTTTTGTCGGCGCCTCCGAAGCCGAACTGCAGGCGGATTATGCCGCGATGCTGCGTGAATCCGATCTGGGTTATTTAAGACTTGATGCATGGCGGCGTGTGACGCACGCCAACCCGGCGGCGTTACATTTGCTCGGTGCTGAAAACGACGCGCTGACAGGAAGGCGGCTGGATGAACTTGGTCAGGGCAACGAGCTTGCAGCGTTCATTCAAAACACAACAGACCGTGTCTGCAATGCACAGGTCAAGGGTCGCGCCGTCTGCCAACTCAAGCGGGATGACGTTTCACGTTCATTGGAAATCCAGGTAACGCCAATGTTTCAAGGCGGTACGCTCAACAGCGTGATTATCCAGATTGGCGGCACGACATTACAACGGCAGGCGGGCCGTGAAAGTGACGATACCGAGCGTATGCTCGCCCAGGCGCTCGAGTCAGCTGATCTTGGTTTGGCGGTATTTTCGTTTGAGGGTGCTGTTAGGTACTGGAACCCGCAAATCGCGCGGTTGACCGGCGTGTCGACTGGTGCCGCACTGGGCAGGCCGGCCGAGGAGCTGTTTCCCCTGGAATTTGCCGAAAAAATCATTGCGCCGTTTCGTCAGGTTATCAACGACCGCGATGGAAAGCTGCAAAGCCGCATCCTGCGCTCGCCGTTCCCCGGCTTGCCGTTGATTCGTATCGATTGGCGGTTGCTGCTTGATGCATTCAAACGGCCAACTGGTGTGATGGTGGTGGCCGAGGACATTACGGCACGCCATGCCACGGTATCGGAATTGGCGAGCCTGCGGCAGGCGCTGGACCGGTCGGACGACATGTTCTTCCGTGTTTCGGCGGATGCAAAAGTGCTTGATGCAAATGATGCCGCGGTGAAAAAGCTCGGATACCCGCGTGAGCAGTTGATTGGCATGAGGGTGTACGAATTCGACCTGCGTTCGAAAAGTGCCGAGGGGTTCACCGAACGTTGGGAGCAGCTTGCAAAAGCCGGCTTCAGCATTGGCGAGTCCAGCTACTTGTGCGCGGATGGCGGCACAATCAACGTCGAGCTTTCGATCAATTATCTGGAGCATATGCCGAACGGCGAGGCGTTTTGTCTGGCGCGGGATATCACGCAACGGCGCGCGCTCGAACGCGCCGTGGAAGAAAATGCTGGTGAGTTTCGCGCCTATTTCCTCGATTCACCGCTCGGCATGCTGGTGCGTGATGCAAATTTCCGCATACTTCGGGTCAATGCGGCCTATGAGGCGCTGACCGGCTACCGCGCATCGGAGTTGGTCGGTGAGGATGTTCGCAAGTTGATTTTTGCCGACGATCTGGTGGTGGTGGACCGGGCGATGCAACATTTTGAATCGCAAGAAAATGCCATCAGTAATGAACTGCGTATTGTGTCGAAAAGCGGGCAGCTGGTCTGGGTAAACGGCACAGTTAGCCGCATCACGAATCGGGCAGGCGAATTGCGCTTTGTATCGACGGCCGAAAACATCACCAAACGCAAGTTGTTTCAACAGCAACTCGAGGGCGCGCTACTGGCGCAGGCGGCAATTCTTGATACGACAACGGCGGGGGTGGTGCAAATAAAAAATGGCCGTATTGAACTCGGCAATCGTTCGTTTGAGACGATGTTCGGCTATCAAGCCGGTCAGTTGAACGGGCGCCATATCGGCGAACTTGTCTCAGACGCCGGACAATATGACGCGATTCGTGCAAATGCCGGCGCTGCATTTTCAAAGGGCGATCTATACCAGGATGAGTTGAAATTGTTACGCCGCGACGGGTCGTCGGTCTGGGTCGCCGTTCAGGCCCGACCAATCGCCCCTCAAGTGGAAGATGCGTCAATCATCCTGACTTTCCAGGATGTCGGCGCAAGTCGTCAGCAGCGCGAAACGATGGCAAAAATGCTGCGTGAACACGAAGTGCTGTTTGAAATGACCAGCGTTGGCGTTGCGCACATGAAGCAACGGATTATCCGGCGTTGCAACCGCCGCCTCGAGGAAATGTTTGGTTATGGGCCGGGCGGGTTGGAAGGCATTGATGTTGTTACGTTGTACAAGTCAGTCGACGAATACAATCAGGTTGGCAGGATTCTGCGCGGCGCAAGCGGATCGTTGCCACAAATGCGGCATCAGTTCAAGCGACTGGACGGTTCACTGTTTTGGGGGGCGGCGCAATCGAACATGATCGACCCGGCCAATCCGATGGCGGGCTACATTTCCACTGTTGCCGACGTCACCGTGCAACAGGCGCAGGAAGACGCGCTGAAATCACTGTTGCGCGAACA
>JANOEV010000299.1:0-5688 GCA_031413695.1 Burkholderiales bacterium | reverse complement strand
GCCGCCGACGGTAATTGCGCAGCATGAGGGAAGCTACACCGGAAGGTATCTTGCACCCATGTTGTGCCTTGCCAAACAGAAAAAATCGGGCGTCACCATTGGTGGCGGCGTTTAGACCTGGTTGTCCTTCCAACATCATTGAATCTTGCGGCTTACTATAATCAGCGAACATGAATCCGCGCAATATTCTCCTGGATAGCTTCCGTGTCGCGCTGGACGCGGCCGACCCGATCATCGTCGTGCCGGGGCATTTGCCTGCGCCGCCAGACCCGCAAAAGGGCAAGACGATTGTTGTCGGCGCCGGCAAGGCGGCGGCTGCGATGGCGAAAGCGGTTGAGCAGAACTGGCCACCGCAATGCCCGTTGCATGGTTTGGTGATCACGCGTTATGGGCACGGCTATGTCGGCCCGGACGCGTTGACACGCATTCGTGTTGTCGAGGCCAGCCACCCTGTCCCCGATGAGTCGGGAGAATCAGCCGCAAACGAAGTCATGGCAGTGGTCAGATCTGCTGGCGCAGATGATCTTGTACTCGTTCTCATTTCCGGCGGTGGATCGAGCTTGCTTTCTCTGCCCGCGGGAGACGTGTCCATGGCGGACTTGCAGTCAGTCACACGAGATCTGTTGGCCTCTGGTGCGCCAATCCAGGAGATGAACGTCGTGCGCAAACATCTTTCCGCCATCCAAGGCGGCAAGCTTGCTGCGCAAACGTTGGCGCGTGTGGTTACGTTGATCATTTCAGATGTGACCGGTGACGATCCTTCGTCGATTGCATCCGGACCAACTGCGCCAGACGCTTCGACTTATCAGGATGCGCTGCGGATCCTGAACCGTTACCGCATCACGCCGCCGGTCTCGGTTGCCAGACACTTGTCAAATGGCGCACGTGGCGATATCGCCGAGACACTTAAACCCGGCGACCCGGTTTTTTTGCGCGTGCAGAATAATGTGGTTGCGACCGCGTATGCAAGCCTCTCAAAGGCCGCTGCCTTTTTTCAGCAGCGCGGGATCACGCCGATGATTCTTGGTGATAGCGTGACCGGTGAGGCGCGTGAAGTTGCCAAGGTTTACGCTGCATTGGTGCGGCAGATCAAAGCTCATCATCATCCAATCAAGCCGCCTGTTGCATTGATTTCTGGCGGCGAGTGCACGGTGACATTGCGCGACGGCATTACCGGGCGTGGCGGCCGCTGTAGCGAATTCCTACTTTCCCTCGCCATTGAGCTGGATGGCGTTGAAAATGTACATGCCATTGCTTGTGACACCGACGGTATTGATGGATCAGAAGACAATGCCGGCGCCTTCCTGACATCAGATTCCCTGGCGCGCGCGCGCGCACTGGCGATCGAACCTCAATCGCGGTTGGCGACAAATGACGCGTACGGCTTTTTCTCTGCGCTGAATGACTTGGTCGTGACCGGCCCGACTCGCACGAACGTCAACGATTTTCGTGCGATATTAATTCTCTAGCGGCCGCAGTTTCGGGTGCATGTGCAGCCTGAAAATTGGACGAAAAAAAGCCGGAAACTCCGGCTTTTTAATCAGGCATGCGACTAGGCAGCGGCTTTTTCTTCCACAGCCGCGGTTTCATCGACCATCGGACGATCAACCAACTCAACTAACGCCATTGGCGCGTTATCGCCTTGCCGGAAACCAAATTTCAGGATGCGCAAATAGCCACCCTTGCGTTCTTTGTAACGCGGGCCTAGCTCGGCAAACAACTTGCCGACGATATCACGATCGCGCAGGCGGTCAAATGCAAGCCGCTTGTTGGCGAGCGTGTCGACTTTGCCAAGCGTGATAAGTGGTTCTGCAACACGGCGCAATTCTTTTGCCTTAGGCAAGGTCGTCTTAATGACTTCGTGCAGAAAGAGTGAATTGGTCATGTTGCGCAACATCGCAAGGCGATGTGAGCTGGTTTTGTTGAGTTTACGGAGACCGTGACGATGACGCATGATGAATTTCCTTAAATTTCTTGGCCGTTGATGACACCAGCCTTGTTATCGTTATGGGTTGTAAATAAATGCGAGGCCAGAGGCCTTCCTGCAGACGCCCAAACAGCGGGCGCCTCTTTAAAGATTGTCGATTACTTCGTGACGCCTGCCGCCGGCCAGTTTTCAAGCTTCATACCAAGCGTGAGCCCCTTGCTTGCAAGCACTTCTTTGATTTCGTTCAACGATTTACGGCCAAGATTCGGCGTCTTCAACAACTCATTCTCGGTACGCTGAATCAAGTCGCCAATGTAATAGATATTCTCAGCCTTCAGACAGTTTGCAGAGCGAACGGTGAGCTCGAGATCGTCGACCGGTTGCAGCAAAATCGGATCAACTTGCGGCGATTTCGCCTCTTCCGCAAGCATTGGCGTGCCTTGCAGGTCGGCAAAGACGGAAAGCTGGTCGACCAACACACGTGCGGCGTATCGAACAGCCTCTTCAGGCTCGATCGATCCATTGGTTTCAATATCCATCACCAGGCGGTCGAGATCGGTGCGCTGTTCAACACGCGCGCTCTCGACGGCGTATGAAACGCGACGCACTGGCGAATAAGATGCGTCCAACAGAATCGAACCAATAGAGCGGTTGTCATCGTTACGACGCGCGGTTGCAGCGACGTAGCCGCGACCCTTTTCAACCTTGATCTGCATATCGATCTTGCCGCCAGCCGTCAAATTGGCAATGACGTGCTCGGGGTTAACAATTTCGACATCGTGCGTCTGCTCGATATCAGCACCCGTGACCGGACCGGGCGTTGATTTTTTCAACTTCAAGGTTGTATCGGTGCGATTGTGCAACTTCAACACCAGCCCCTTTAAGTTCAAGAGGATGTCGACTACGTCTTCTTGCACACCTTCAATGGTGGAGTATTCATGCAACACGCCCGAGATTTTAACTTCGGTGGGCGCATATCCGGGCATCGATGACAACAAAATGCGCCGAAGTGCATTGCCGAGTGTGTGGCCGTAGCCACGCTCGAACGGCTCCATCACCACTTTTGCGTGGGCTGGAGAAATGTTTTCAACGTCGATGATGCGCGGCTTCAGGAAAGTCGTGGCATTGCTTTGCATTGACGGGAGCCTCTATAGAGTGACGCGCGCCGTGGCGTCCCACGGCGCGGGATTAAAACGGATTACTTGGAATAAAGTTCGACGACGAGTTGCTCGTTGATATCTGCAGCAAACTCTTGACGATCTGGCAGCGTTTTGAACACGCCTGAAAACTTTTTGGTGTCAACTTCGACCCAACTTGGAAAGCCGTTCGCTTCGGCAAGCTTCATCGCATCAACGACGCGAAGTTGCTTTTGTGCCTTTTCTTTCAACGACACGACGTCGTTTGGCTTCAACAAATAGGATGGAATATTGACCGGCTTGCCGTTGACCAGGATGCCGCAATGACTGACCAACTGGCGCGCTTCTGCGCGGGTTGAGCCAAAGCCCATGCGATATACGCTGTTGTCCAAGCGTGATTCAAGCAACTGCAAGAGGTTTTCGCCGGTTGCACCCTTGCGACGCTCTGCCTCGGCAAAGTATGTGCGGAACTGACGCTCCAACACACCATACATACGGCGAATTTTTTGTTTCTCGCGCAGCTGTGTTCCGTATTCGGACACGCGCGACTGCTTCGCGCCGTGCTGACCGGGACGCGATTCGAGTTTGCACTTCGAATCGAGCGGACGACGTGCGCTCTTCAGGAAGAGATCGGTTCCCTCGCGACGCGAGAGCTTACATTTAGGACCAAGATAACGTGCCATTTTTATTCTCTCTCAAATTACATGCGACGGCGCTTGGGCGGGCGGCAGCCATTGTGCGGAACCGGCGTGACATCAGCGATCGACATGATCTTGATGCCAAGCGCGTTAAGCGCGCGAACTGCAGATTCACGACCCGGGCCCGGGCCCTTGATACGTACTTCCAAGTTCTTGATGCCACACTCTTGGGCGGCCTTGCCTGCGGCTTCAGCGGCAATCTGGGCGGCAAAAGGTGTCGATTTACGCGAACCTTTGAAGCCCGCACCACCTGAGGTCGCCCATGACAGGGCATTGCCCTGGCGGTCGGTGATGGTGATGATGGTGTTGTTGAACGACGCGTGAATGTGCGCGATGCCTTCCGAGACATTCTTTTTGACTTTCTTGCGAACGCGTGTTGCAGCAGCAGTCGGTTTTACCATTTTGGATTACCTCGTTACGAAACTAAATTAGGCTTACTTGGCCAAACGCACGGCCTTGCGGGGCCCCTTGCGCGTGCGTGCATTGGTACGCGTACGCTGACCGCGCACAGGCAGACCCTTGCGATGACGGGTGCCGCGATAGCAGCTTAAATCCATCAGACGCTTGATCGACATCGACACTTCACGGCGCAGATCACCCTCAACGGTGACTTTGCCAATCTGCTCGCGCAGTTTGTCCATGTCGCCGTCGGTCAAATCTTTGATTTTTGCCGACTTAGAAACGCCAGCCGCAACACAAATTTTCTGCGCGGTATGACGACCAATACCGTAGATCGCAGTCAATGCGATCTCGGTGTGTTGATGATTTGGGATGTTTACACCAGCAATACGTGCCATGTTGGTCTCTCTTAGCCTTGACGTTGCTTATGACGCGGTTCTTTGCAAATCACGCGCAAAACACCCTTGCGACGGACTAACTTGCAATTGCGACAGATTTTTTTAACAGATGCCTGGACTCGCATTTCGTTCTCCTTGCTTCCGGCGTTTATTTTGCGCGGAAAGTAATACGTGCTTTCGTTAAATCATATGGCGAAATCTCTACCGTGACTTTGTCTCCTGGCAAAATGCGAATGTAGTGCATGCGCATTTTTCCGGAAATATGCCCCAATACGACATGACCATTTTCCAATTTCACCCTGAACATCGCGTTTGGCAATGTTTCAAGGATTTCGCCCTGCATTTGAATCGTTTCTTCTTTTGCCATTAATGCGCTACCAATCCTTTTGTATTGTCTTACCGTACCGGAAAGCCTGCGCCGCCCTTGAAGTTAGCCTTCTTGAGCAAGCCTTCATACTGGTGAGACATCAGATAGGCTTGAAGCTGTGCAATAAAATCCATCGTGGTCACGACAATAATGAGCAATGAAGTGCCGCCAAAATAAAACGGCACGTTCCAGCGCATATGCAGAAACTCAGGCAACAAACAAACCGCCGTAATGTATGCAGCGCCCACCAATGTCAAACGCATCAAAATCTTGTCAATGTAACGTGCCGTTTGCTCGCCCGGACGAATCCCAGGAACAAAAGCGCCACTCTTTTTCAGGTTTTCTGCCGTTTCTTTCGAATTGAATACCAATGCGGTATAGAAAAAGCAGAAGAAAATAATTGCGGCTGCATAAAGCAAAGCATAGAGCGGTTGTCCGGGCGCCAAGGCTGCGCCGACATCCTTCAGCCAAACCATTTGATCGCTCTGCCCAAACCAACCTGCAACGGTTGCCGGGAACAAGATGATCGACGAAGCAAAGATCGGCGGAATCACACCTGCCATGTTCAGCTTGAACGGCAAATGCGAGCTTTGGCCACCATAGACCTTGTTGCCAACCTGCCGCTTGGCGTAGTTGACAAGGATCTTGCGCTGGCCGCGCTCGACAAACACCACAAAGTACGTCACAAATACAACCAAGGCGAGGATAAACAGGAACGCAGGAATAGACATCGTCCCGTTACGTACCAGTTCCATCGTGCCAC
>JANOEV010000298.1:0-11519 GCA_031413695.1 Burkholderiales bacterium | reverse complement strand
GCGGCGTCGGCCACACCACCACCACGGTCAATCTTGCCGCGGCACTCGCCAAAAGCGGTCAGCGCATTGTTGTGCTGGATGCCGGACGCGCACTCATTGCCTCCGCATTAAACCTGAAAGCGCGTTACGAGCTGCTGCATTTGCTGACCGGTGAACGCAAGATTGCCGACACGTTGCTCGCCGCCGATTTGTTTGATGTGTTACCCGCGACCAAGGGCATCGAGGAATTCATCGCCTCGGGCGGGGTCGTCGACGATCTCTTTGCAGCGTTCACCTCACTCGATCAACCTTACGGCGTTGCCATCATGGCCATTCCCGGCGCCGCCGCCTCGGCATTGACGCCGTTGGATGCGGAAATCGTTTTTGTCACCAACGATACCAACGAATCGATCAAGTCGACCTACGCCGAATTAAAAAAACTCAGCGCCGAACACGGCCGGCAGCGGTTCCGCATTATTTTTAATGACACCGAGGATCCGCATCGCGCGCAGGACGCCTACGCCCGGTTGGCCGACACCGCGCAGAAATTCCTGCAGGCAGAGCTTGCATTGGGTGGCATCGTGCCGCGCGACCCGGCAATCCGCCGTGCGACTTCTGCCTATACCCACGTGTACGGCATCGAGCCGTCACCCGCGCAACAAATCTACACAAGTATTGCAGCCGACATGGCCGGCTGGCATCTGGCGGAATTTGCCGACAACGCACAATTTGCATGACAACTGGAGCTGATATGTATACCAAACAAGGAACCTTGAGCCGCGAGTCGTATGTCACGCAATATGCGCCGCTGGTCAAGCGCGTGGCGCACCAGATGCTTGCCAAGTTGCCCGCCAATATTGAGCTCGACGACATGATCCAGGCCGGCATGATCGGCCTGATGGATGCCGCCGAGCGATTTGAGGATGACCACGGCACCAAGTTTGAAACCTATGCAAGCCAGCGTATTCGCGGCGCCATGCTGGATGAATTACGCGCCGGCGACTGGTTGCCGCGCAGTGTCCGGCGCAGTCAACGCACCATCGAAGGTGCGATTTCCAAACTTGAACACAAAAATGGCCGCTCACCGAAGGAAAACGAGATTGCCAGGGAACTCGGCATGGAGCTGGGTGAATACCAGGAATTGCTGGGTGAGGCAAAGGGTGCACAATTGTTTTATTACGAAGACGCCGGCGAGAATGACGATGGCGCAAATTTTCTGGATCGTAAGGTTGCTGACAACGATAGTAACCCCGCCAATATCCTCGCTGATAAACGGTTTCGTACCGCGCTGGTCGGTGCTATTGGCGAGTTGCCCGATCGTGAAAGTACGTTGATGGGGTTGTACTACGAGCAGGACCTGAACATGCGCGAGATCGCCGCGGTGATGGGCGTGACCGAATCGCGTGTGTGCCAGTTGCACAGTCAGGCGGTCGCGCGATTGCGCGGCAAACTCAAGGAATGGGATTTAGGCGAAACCATTGCCGCCAAGAAGGGAAGGTAGCCCTTCAATATTGTCACTGCGCTATAGCCGTGGTGCGTCGTCTTTGGTATCCGTTCATGACGACGTCGAGCCGGCGTTATCGGTGAAATTTGTGCGCGAGGGCCACGCGCGGCAGCATCGACTGCCGCGGCACGAAGCCGGCCAGTTTGTGTAGTCTGTTGCACCTGGTTTCGTCGCGTTCTCATTGCCCGGCCGAACGCCGTCGCCGGGTTAGAATCGTCCCAATCATGACGACACCGTGCGCAGATTTCCGCCCAAGTCAATTTGTAGAGGATGCATTTTAAATGAAGACAACGCCGACGCACTTTGCGATCATGGGCGACGATGGGCTGAAACGCATCTGGTTCACTGCGGGCCTTTGGGTGTCATCAAAAAATCTCCCCAGCCGGTCAATGCCGATTGATGCATTTGACGGGCTGGACAAAAATACGTGGTTTTTTGGCAAAGAACCCACCTGCCGGTTGGTGACCGAACACGCCCGCAGAATCAACGAGGCGTCACTCGCCTACCCCATCATCTTGTCGGCGGAGGGTTGGGTAATGGATGGGATGCACCGAATCTGCAAGGCGCTGATGTTGGAAATGGATGCCGTCAATGTTGTTCAGTTTGCCGAAAATTCGGCACCTGACGAAGTGGTTTGAAAATGAAATGCCCAATGGCTGAAGGGTTGACATTTGCCGCCTTGATCCGCTCACTTGTTTGCTGCGCATTACTGATATGCAGCCCCAACAATGCAAACGCCCGGGACAAGCAGGTGAAACCTGGCAGCCATACGCATTCGATGACGATAAACGGTGTCGAGCGGACCTACATTGTCCATGTTCCCGCCACCTATAGACCACAAATGCCGTCGCCACTGCTGATCATGTTGCATGGCGGCGGCGGGACCGCAAGAGCCGCGATGTGGGAGACAGAGTGGGCGGTGAAGGCCGACAAGGAGGGGTTCTTGGCCGTTTTCCCAAATGCCATGGCGCGCGACCCGTCACAACCGGGCAATTTTTCCAGCAATCCGCAGCTTTGGAACGATGGCTCAGAACGGTTTTACCCCGGCCAGAAGGCGCCGGACGATGTCGGCTTCATCACGGCGATGCTTGACGATCTCGCCGCCCGGTTTGCGCTGGACGAGCGACAGATTTTTGTAACCGGTTTCTCCAATGGCGCCTCAATGAGCTTTCGCCTTGGCGCGGAATTGTCGGATCGAATTGCGGCGATTGCGCCCGTCGCCGGCGCGTTATGGTTTGATCCGCCGAAACTCCGGTACCCCTTATCCATGTGCTACATCACCGGCACCGCCGATCCGCTGAACCTGATCGAGGGCGGCGCGCCAAAGCTCGCAACCGGCGCCAGCGACAGTGTGCGTGCAAAACCGAAGCCACCCGTGCGTGATTCAATTTTGAAATGGGCGAAAGCGCTGGGTTGTCCCGCGGCGTCGCCAAGCACCACCGATACCCACAGCGTTCGGACGCAAACCTACTCTGACTGCACGGGCGCCGCCGAGGTCGTCTACATTGCAGTTGAGGGTTTAGGGCACACGTGGGCCGGTGGCAAGAGTATTTTGCCGGAGAGCATGGTGGGCAAGACATCGAAAAAAATCAGGGCCACGGATGTCATCTGGGACTTTTTCCAGAAACACCCGCGGCCGCCGCCCGACAAAAATGTCAAATAGGTTCGTGTATCGAATTGCCGCCGCGGAGGACGCCGCCGAGTGCGTTGCGATTCGTGGAAAAACCCGCGAGAACGCCGTTTCGATGGAGCGACTACGCGCCATCGGTATCACGGCGCAATCATGGGGCGACGACATTCGATCCGGCGCACTCCCGGGTCATGTTTGTCTGGCAAACGGTCAACGGGTCGGTTATTGTTTTGGTGCAATCGATACGGGCGAAATTGTCGTACTGGCGCTGTTGCCTGCGTTCGAGAATCAAGGCATTGGTGCCAATCTTCTGCGTCTGATGGTGGCTGATCTGGCGCGTCATGGTTGGCAGCGGCTGTTCCTCGGCTGCTCGACAGACCCAAACAGTCGTTCCCACGACTTTTACCGACATCTCGGCTGGCGATCAACCGGGACCTTCGACAAGTATGGCGATGAGGTGCTCGAATTCCAGACAGGCGTAGAAGCAGCTTGAAGTCGCCGCCCAGCCCGGCGTCGCATCAAAGCAGGCGCAAAAGCGGACGCCATCGCGTATTGCTGTCTATCACAACTGCGAAAAGCTAAAAATCAAACACGCCATTTGACGGGGTGTTCCAGCACTTTATGCCTGAAAATACCCGTCGATATTGGTGTTTGTTGATTCAATAATGCCGGTGTTGGTGATCGCCAGCTTGGCGGCAAGGCTGACCGCCGGGGTCATGTCAGGCCGTACCGTATGACGAACCTTCGCCGTGATGACTGGTAAAGCCGGTCGGGCCGTAACCATGCGAACGCACGCCGGTTGAGGCGAGTGCGGTGGCAAGTCCGTTCAGCCGTTTGGTTTGATGCGCCACCAACTTGCTCGACAACTGTGTGAGTTCGGAAGCTTCGCGGGCTTTGGCCAGCACCAATTCAAAAACGTCGCGGGCGCCTTGTCCGGCGGCAAGCAACATTTCGCTGAGTGCGCCGGCGCCAATCGGTTCGCCGATTGCGCGTTTGGTGGCGCTGCGACAGCGGGCGACGTCGGCCAGCACCGACTGTTTTTCAGCGGCAATGGTTTCCAGGGCGTCCGCGTCGGATGCAATCAACGCCGCCTGTTCGGCTTCGGCAATGACCACAAAGCGGCACAACGCATGATATTCAGCGTTGAGCAAGTCCTTTAATGACGGTTGCGATTCGCGATTGATGTTCGGTGGTGTGTTCACGATTTTTTCCCGTTCAATTCGCCGGCTTCGGCGATCATTTTGTCGGCAACGACTTCGGCGTTGACCTTAAAGGTGCCGTTGGCAATGGCGTCTTTTAGCGCGTCCACTTTTTTGCTGTCGAAGGCGGTGCTTGCCGCATATTCGCTGGCGAGCATTTTCAGTTTCTCGGATAGCGGTGATAACTTGACCTCGGCCGGTTTGACCGCCGGGCCGACCGGCGATGCCGTGTCTTTGCGTGCGTCGCTTTTTGACAGCGTCGGGTCGGCGGGTGGTTGGGCGGCGCCGCCGATTTTTGAAATATTCATGGCCATATCCTTATCCTTATCCTTTGTGCTTTGAACCGTTGCGGGTTTTGCTTGTTGCGCAGGGTGACGGGCACATTGCTGTATTAAACATAAGTTGCGTGCGCTGCAAATTCCGGTGTGCCGACCATGCGCTCATACTGCTTATCGGCCGCTGTTTTCGAAACATGAGACAAATTTTCCATTTTTTTCGAATTTCTTTTCGATTCTGTTTGCCGGGCCGCTCAAAGCCGGATCTCGGCGATTCTGCCGCTGCGGGCGGTGCCGGTGATGACCCGACCGGATTCGGTCTTGATCCGCACCGTCTGGCCGTCATTGGCCTGATTTAGCGCTTGTCCGTCGCTGGTCACCGAAAAACCGTTTCCGGTGGCAATCACCTTGATCATGTCGCCGGCAACAATCACCGGTAACACACGAAACCAATCCTGACGCAACGCCGTGCCGGCGGCAACCGGGCGGGAAAGCACCTTTTGTGCGATCTGTTGCACGCTTGTGACCGGCACACCGGGGTCACGGGTGAGTTCGATTTCCTGTAATTCAACATCGGCATCCTGTACCGCTTCATTAGGTGAAAGTGCCCGGATGGTGGTGAGTGCCTGGCCGAAAATACGCACGGTCACCGGCAACGAAACATTCCAATTGGCACCTTCGACGCAGCGCAACATGACATTCACCCGACCCCAAAGGCGGGTATTGGCCGGCAATTGCGGCTCAATCCGGGCGCATGGTGCCAACTGCAGGCGCGGGTCTATCTGCCCGACACTGATCTCAAATCGTCCCGGCACGCTACCGGCTTTGTGGCTTCTTGCCATGTCTTTGGCAACTTCACCATCGAGAAAATGCTGGATGGTGGCGTCGGCGCGTGCGGTCGCGGTGTCGACAGCCTGGCCATGGGCAATCGTGCTGAACACGACCAATGCCGCCAACAAATGGCGTTGCGCGGGTTGTGTCCGGTTGGTCTGATTGGTATTCAACGGGTGGTTCATGCCGACTCCTGTTCCTTTATATGTGAGTATTCTAGGCAAGTCGTGTTTGGACAAGCGGGCAAATTGACGGTAAATAGCCCGCCTTTTCAGCCATTCGCTTTCCCACCTTGATTTCATAATTCCTGCATCCCATAAAGCGCCACGAGCCCGAAACAGGCGTGTGGCCAGACTGGAGCAGGAAAAATGTTAAACAGGTTATCGACACACTTTGATTTTCACGGCGAAGCGCTCAAGCTCAGAAGCGAGCGTCAGCGCGTGATCGCGTCAAATATCGCCAACGCCGACACCCCGGGGTACGCGGCGCGCGATGTCGATTTCAAATCGGCGCTCGCCAATGCCACCAAGGGTCTGCCGGGCGTGGCGTCATTGCCGTCGATGGCAAACAGCGGCGCAATCTCGACCACATCTGCCGGACACATGCGTGTGCCGACTTTTTCGTTGAGCAACGCCGCGGGCGGCAATCCGACGCCCTTGCAATATCGGCAGCCGGCGCAGGGATCAATGGATTCCAACTCGGTCGATATGGACGTCGAACGCGCCAATTTTGCCGATAACAGTATCCGTTACGAGGCGTCGCTGCGCTTTCTGAACGGGCAGATCAAAACCATGAACCTCGCGGTGACAGGCCAGTGATGCCGGCCGCCGTTTATCGTGTATTGCCCGCCGGGTGCGCCGTTGGCACCGCGGCAGTGAACCGTTGCCTCACCACCGCTTAAGGGGAACAGACCATGTCCATGTTCAAAATTTTCGATGTATCCGGATCCGGTATCTCCGCACAAAGCCAGCGGCTGAATGTGATTGCATCGAACCTCGCCAACGCCGACAGTGTCGCCGGGCCGGATGGCAAGGCATACAAAGCGCGGCAGGTGGTGTTTCAAACCCAGCTCAGGGACGCCAATGACCAAGGCTCGGCGGGTGTTCGTGTCGCCAACGTGACCGAAGACCAGACCGAAGGCCGTCGCATCCACGATCCGAAACATCCGCTTGCCGACGACAAGGGTTACGTCACCATGCCGAACGTCAATGTCGTCGAAGAAATGGTCAACATGATTTCAGCGTCACGCTCATACCAATCCAATGTCGAAGTCATGAATACGGCCAAAAGCCTGCTCAGCAAAACCCTCACGCTCGGCAACTAAGGAGTCAATCATGCCCGTTTCCGCCACATCTGATCCAACCATCGCCGGCTTGAATGCCGGTCAGACCAGTCGCAAAAAAACCTCGGCCGAGGAACAGTCCGATCGTTTTCTGACGCTGCTGGTTGCACAAATGAAAAATCAGGATCCACTCAGCCCGCTCGACAATGCGCAGGTCACCAGCCAGATGGCACAGGTGACAACGGTGCAGGGGATTGAGCGGCTCAACGACACCATGTCGTCAATGCTGTCGCAGATTCAGGGCATGCAGGCCGCCGGTTTGGCCGGACATGAAGTGTTGATTGCCGGGAATAAACTTCAGGTCGGTGATGGCGTTACCGCGCGTGGTGGCTTTGAGTTGCCAAACGGCGCCGATGCGGTCACGGTTGAAATTCGCAATGCCCGCGGTGAAGTGGTCGCCTCGATTCCGTACGGCGCCAAGGAGCCGGGCATGCAGACGTTTCAATGGGACGGCAAAGTCGACGGTCAGGCCGTGCCGCCCGGCAGTTATACCTTTGGCGTCACCGGCACACTGGCCGGCAAGCCGATCAGCATCGATACCTTTTCGGTTGATGCGGTGGTGGCGGTGGTGCCCGGCGCGGCGGGTGTGCGCCTGTCGATGGCCAGCGGCACCACGCTCACGATGAACAGCATCAAAGCAATTCTTTAGTCACCAAAATATTCTCAGGAGATCAACATGGGTTTTCAACACGGTTTGTCGGGCTTGAACGCAGCGTCACGCAACCTCGCGGTGATTGGCAACAACATCGCCAATTCGAATACCATCGGCTTCAAAGCCTCGCGCGCCGAATTTGCCGATGTGTATGCCAGCTCGCTCGCGTCAAGTGGCAATCAGGCGATTGGTCTGGGCGTGAACGTATCGGCGGTGACACAGCAATTTGCCGCCGGCAGCATCACGTCAACCAACAATCCGCTTGACGTTGCCATCAACGGCGGCGGATTTTTCCGTGTATCGGATCAGGGTTCGATCTCCTACACCCGCAACGGCCAGTTCCAAATCGACAAGGGTGGCTATGTCGTCACCAGTTCCGGCTCGCGTCTGACCGGTTTCCCGGTTGATGCATCCGGCCAGATTACCACCGGCGTTGCCGCAGATCTCAAGCTCAACACCGGCGACCTGTCACCCAAGACCACGTCGGCGGTTGGGGTGGTATTGAATCTTGATTCACGCAAAGCCGCGCCGGTCGGTGCGTTCTTGCCAACCGATGCCAAGACCTATACCAGTGCCACATCAATGAGTATTTACGACAGCCAGGGCAATGCCCATGCGTTGTCGCTGTATTTTGTCAAGGGTGCCGCATCCAATACATGGGATGTGCATGCCACACTCGATGGTGCCGCGGTCGGCGCGGGTGCGGTTGGCAATCTAACGTTCAACACCGACGGTTCGCTCGACACCGCTGCTTCAGCCACACCGTTTAATCTGACGCTGACCCTCGCCAACGGTGCGACGTTTAACAATCCGGTGCCGCTTGATCTTGCCGGCACCACCCAGTTTGGTTCGTCATTTGGCGTCAATGCCATCACCCAGGACGGTTATGGCGCCGGCAAATTGACCGGCCTTGCCATCGACGGCGACGGCACCGTGATGGGTCGTTATTCAAACGGTCAGCTGAAGGTGCAGGGGCAGATTGCAATCGCATCGTTTGCCAACCCGCAGGGTCTGGCCGCCATGGGCGGCAATGAGTGGGTTGAAACCTCGTTCTCCGGTTCGGCGCTGGTCGGTATTCCCGGCTCGTCAAACATGGGCCTGTTGCAGTCCGGCGCGGTGGAGGAATCCAACGTCGATCTGACACAGGAGCTGGTCGGCATGATCACCGCGCAACGTACCTATCAGGCAAACGCGCAGACGATCAAGACCGAAGATCAGGTTCTGCAGACGCTGGTCAACCTGCGTTAATGGCGATTTGGTGACACCGGTAATTTGAGCATCACGCCGACAGGGGAATGACATGGACCGCATGATTTATACCGCGATGACCGGGGCCACGCAATTGATGCGTCGTCAGGAAACGCTTGCCAACAATCTGGCAAACGTCTCGACCCCGGGGTTCCGAGCCGACATCGACGCATTGCGTGCGGTGCCGATGCAAGATTCGGCGGCCGGTTTGGGTACCCGTGTATTTGTCACCGCGACCACACCCGGGTCAAACTTCGAACAAGGCGCGGTGCAGTCCACCGGCCGTGATTTGGACGTGGCGATTGACGGTGCCGGATTCATCGCCGTCGAAGCCGGCGACGGCAGCGAGGCCTACACCCGCAACGGCGGCTTTGATGTCGGCGGCGACGGTGTTTTGCGCACCCGTGCCGGACAGCCGGTGATGGGCGACGGCGGCCAGATCACCATTCCGGAAAACGCACGTATTGCCATCGGTCGCGACGGTACCATCAGCGCATTCACCAACGGCAATGCCAAGGCCGGCAACACGGTCGGCCGCCTGAAGCTGGTCAATCCGCCCACCAATGAACTGGTAAAAGGCGGTGACGGCCTGTTTCGCACCAGAGACGGTAATCCGGCCGCCAGCGACCCCAATACACGTGTGGTCAGTGGTGCGCTTGAATCGTCAAACGTGAATATTGTTGAAGCCATGGTGGGCATGATTGCGCTCGCCCGCCAATATGAAATGAGTATGAAGATCATGTCGAACGCCGAGACTGGTGCGCGCGACGCCAATAAGCTGTTGTCAACCACTTGATCACGACGTAACGAGGTAAACCTATGATTCGCTCACTCTGGATATCCAAAACCGGCCTGGACGCTCAACAAACACAGATGGACGTGCTGGCCAACAATCTGGCCAACGTCAATACCACCGGCTTTAAGCGCTCGCGTGCGGTGTTCGAAGATCTCTTGTATCAAAACCTGCGCCAGCCCGGTGCCCAGTCATCGCAGCAAACCAACCTGCCGACCGGCTTGCAAATCGGTACCGGCGTAAGGCCTGTCGCCACATCTCGCGTGCATACCCAGGGCAACATGCAGCAGACCGGCAACAACCTCGACATGGCGATCAATGGTCAGGGATTTTTTCAGGTGCAAATGCCCGACGGCAACGTCGGCTACACCCGCGACGGCAGTTTTCGCACCGATGCGCAGGGGCAGTTGGTCACCTCCAACGGTTTTCCACTGTCGCCGGCGATCACCATTCCACCAAGTGCACAATCGATTTCGATCGCGCAGGACGGCACGGTTTCCGTCACCCAGCAGGGAAACGCCAATCCGGTCAACGTCGGGTCGATCCAAATCGCCAATTTCACCAACCCGGCGGGCCTTGCCTCACAGGGACAGAATCTGTACCTCGAAACGCAGGCGTCCGGCACACCGAATACATCAAATCCCGGCACCAACGGCCACGGCACACTCAGTCAGGGTTATGTCGAGACCTCCAACGTCAACGTGGTCGAAGAGTTGGTTTCGATGATCCAGACGCAGCGCGCCTATGAAATCAATTCCAAGGCGATTCAGACGTCCGACCAAATGCTGCAAAAGCTCGCGCAGCTTTAACCTGTATATTTCACGGGTCGGCACCTCTTCAAGGTGAGCCTCCCGGGAAGAAAATGCCGTGACAACAAATCTCATTTGGTCTGGCCGATTGCGTCGGCCCTGCGCATCCGATAGCAGGCCGCTGGACATGCGCTTTTCCGCTCTCCTTCCTCGCAATATCCCGATATTACTCGGTCGGTCGAGCGAAAAATCGCGCGCCCATCGACCCACTCTCGAACCCGCCCCCGTGAAATATGCAGGTTAACCCATTTGCTGACGGCGGCTGACTGCTATTAGAAACCCGCCATTTGGCAAGGGTTTCGAAACATTTTTGCCTGAAAAAGCCCGCCCAATGGTGGGTTTGGCATTTTTTGGTGGATGCGGATAGATCGCCATGGTGTGACCAACCGGCGTGACCTTCAAAGCGGTGAATCAGCACACTTTTCCGCCGCTTTTTGACGCTTGCGGGCCGCCCCACCAGGCCTAAAGTTTCTGGTAATCAACATTCCGGAAACTATTGATGAACATCTTTCGCGCTGCATTAGACGCCCGCCACGATTCACCGGCTTTTCAGCGTCTATTACCATCCTGTCAAATGGTCCTCGATGGCATCGCCGTGTTGATTTTTGTCGGACTGTTTTTTTCGTTGGTGACCGGCTGTAGCCACATCGAGCCACGCGTGATGATGCCCGACGCCACCAGTGCCAAGCCGGTTGTGCCGCTGACAAATATTGTCAACAACGGCGCAATCTTTCAATTGCAAGGTGCACACCGGCCGCTGTTTGAAGATCAAAAACCGCGTTACGTCGGCGACATTCTTACTGTTGCCATCCAGGAAAAAACCGCGGCGTCACGTTCGTCAAAATCTTCCGCCGGCAAGACCAGTGAAGTCAAGGCGGCGGTGCCGTCGGTTGCCGGATTGCCTGGCAAGTTTATGCAGGGCGCGGATCTCAAGGCATCGTCCGGCAACACGTTCGAAGGCAAGGGCGAGACCGCTAATGACAACGCTTTTTCCGGCACCATCACCGTCACGGTGGTCGCGGTGCTGCCCAACGGCAACATGATGGTGGCAGGCGAAAAACAAATCGGCATCAATCACAACACTGAAGTCATCCGCTTTTCCGGCATAGTCAGCCCGGTCAATGTGCAGACTGGAAATGTGGTGGCATCAAGCGCCATTGCCGACGCCAGACTCGAATACCGCGGCAAGGGCTACATCGACCAAAATCAGGCATTTTGACAAACTTACTTCCCGCCACTAATTTTTTCCAGTTATCA
>JANOEV010000297.1:0-7829 GCA_031413695.1 Burkholderiales bacterium | reverse complement strand
CACCGATGGCACCCCACGCGATCATGTCGGCAAAATACTGCGGCGAAATCAGGTCGAGGTATTCAGTCGCGGCCGCCAACCCCAGCTCGTTGATATCGAGCAGCAACTTGCGGGCAAGCCGCAGCCCCTTGTTGATGTCGTGGCTTTCATCCATGTCCGGGTCATTGATATAGCCCTTCCAACCGACCGTGGTGCGCGGCTTTTCAAAATAAACCCGCATGACAATCGTGATATCGGGCTCCATGGTCAGCCGCAACGCCTGCAAGCGCCGCGCGTATTCCATCGCCGCATCGTAGTCGTGTATCGAACACGGGCCGACAATGGCCAGCAGACGCGAATCGCCGCGGTGCATGATGCGGTGGATCTCCTCGCGCGCACGGAACACGGTTGCCGATGCCTGCTCGCTCAACGGGAACTCGCGCATCAGATGTGCCGGCGGGGTGAGCTCTTTGATACTCCTGATCCGCAGATCGTCGGTGTTATAAGGCATGGCAGTGTCCAGTGCGGGGGCGGTTGAATTGGTTACGATGGCGAGTTTGGCGGTGGTCATTTTAGTCGTCTTGCATAGGTTGATTGTTTCAGTGCCAGCGTTGAATTGGAATATCGCCAAACATCAACCGGCAAAAAAAAACCGCCGAATTTATGTTCGGCGGTTTTTAGAAATTTGGTCAGGGCTGAATACGCGCTAACCTTTCTCCGCCGAAGGCATCGAAAAGCTCCAAAAATAGAAATAGGTGTTTGCGCGAAATTTCATAAGCCGGATATTAGCAGGCTAACGTCGCCAACGGATAAACAACGAAAGTCGTTTATTGGCGGGCGTTTTCAGGAAAAAATAGCTGAAAACACCCGCCCTTAAAGGACTTTACGCGGTCGGTTTGAACACCAACGCAACACCGTTGTTACACCATCGTTCATTGGTCGGTGCCGGGCCGTCCTTAAATACGTGGCCGTGATGGCCGCCGCATCGTGCGCAGTGATATTCGGTGCGCGGGTAAATCAGCTTGAAGTCTGTCGACTTTTCGAACACGCCGGGAAGTGTTGTGAAAAAACTCGGCCAACCGGTGCCACTTTCATATTTCATCGCCGACGTAAACACCGCCAGATCGCACCCCGAACAATGGAAAACGCCCTTGCGTTTTTCGTTGTTGAGCGGGCTGGTCCCGCCGCGTTCGGTGCCGTCTTTGCGTAACACCTCGTACTGCTGCGGCGTCAGCCGCTTTTTCCAATCGGCATCCGGCAACACCAGTTTGTCGATTTTCGGCTTCGGGCCGTTGGCCTGTTCGAGCGCAATTTTTACCGTTGCCGCGTCCGGCACATCCGGTCCGCGCTTTTGTCCAAACACGTCTTTAAACACAGTTAATCCTCCGGCAGCGCCAACGAGAGTGGTGAGAAATGTACGTCGTTTCATGATGGTTCCATTGTTCCGAATAACAGGTGGTCGGTTGAACGGCCAATACCTTACTGGACACCTACGGTTTACCGGGAAGCCGTCGCGCACACTTGTTGGCCCGCATCACCGCCCAAGCCTCGGCAGTAAAGTGGGTGGTCGGCAACACCATCCAGCTGCCATGTACGGTTTCGAGCAGCCAAAGACGATTTCGTTCCACCACCCGGCGGAATTGACCCCACGGCATTTTGAATTTTTTGTCGGCCACTTCGCCGCCAACACCCTCGGCGTCGAGCACCAACCATGCGCCGTTGGCGTGATCCCTGGCAAACTTGTCGAGCGACTCTTTGGCGGTCCAGGCAATCAGCACGGCAAAAAACAGCGTCGCCGCCGCCAGCACATAGAGGACCGTGCAAATCACGCCGTCGCAGCCGCGCCACCACAAATATGCGACCATGCCGCCGATCATCAACGAGATGCGCAGGCCGCGCAAACCAAATTTTTCCGCCATGACGGCGGCGATGGCGCGCCATGAAAAGCCCGGTGCGAACTGCAAGGGAATACGTGCTTCTGGCAAATGCCCCGGCAATCCGGCTGTCGATAAATCCGCCACGCTCATTTAACCCGTGCCACCGACGGTCAGCCCTTCAATTTTCAGTGTCGGCTGGCCAACACCAACGGGAACACTCTGCCCCTCCTTGCCGCAAACGCCGACACCCGAATCGAGTTTCATATCGTTGCCGATCATCGATACCTGTTTCAATGATTCGATGCCGTTGCCAATCAGCGTCGCGCCCACCACCGGGTATGCAATCTTGCCGTCTTCAATGATGTAGGCTTCGGACGCCGAAAACACAAATTTACCGCTGGTGGTATCAACCTGGCCGCCGCCAAAATTTGCCGCGTAAAGCCCGTGCTTGACGCTGGCGATAATTTCTTCCGGCGATTTATCGCCGTTCAACATATAGGTGTTGGTCATGCGCGGCATAGGAATGTGGGCATACGACTCACGCCGTGCATTGCCGGTAACCGGCACATTCATCAATCGCGCATTCATGGTGTCCTGCATATAGCCTTTAAGAATACCGTCTTCGATCAACACATTTTTTTGCGTCGGGTTTCCCTCGTCGTCCATGTTGAGCGAGCCGCGCCGGTCCTGCAACGTACCGTCGTCAACCACCGTCACACCTTTTGCCGCGATGCGTTGACCGACCTTACCGGCGAACACCGAACTACCCTTGCGGTTGAAATCGCCCTCAAGACTGTGGCCGACCGCCTCGTGCAACAAAATGCCCGGCCAGCCGGCGCCCAGCACCACGGTCATCGGCCCGGCCGGCGCCGGTTTGGCGTCAAGATTGATCAGCGCCTCACGCACACCCTGTTTGGCCATTGCCTGCAATATCTCATCGGTGAAGTAAGCATAGTCGTAACGACCACCACCACCGGTGTGCCCCTGTTCGCGACGGCCGTTTTGTTCTGCGATAACGGTCAGCCCGATATGCACCAGTGGTCGTACGTCGGCGGCAAGCGTGCCGTCGTGTCGTGCCACCAACACCACTTCGTATTCACCCGACAACCGCGCCATCACTTCCTTGACACGCGGATCGATACCGCGTGCGAATTGTTCCAAGCGCTCCAGTATGCGAACTTTCTCGGCGTCCGAAAAACCGGAAACCGGATCGAGCGGCTGATACAGACGGTGGCCGCTCTTTTCAATTGTGCGGTTGACCCGGCCGGCGCTACCGTCGAGACCCAAACGGGCGATGCTGCGCGTGGCGTGTGCGGCGTCGGTCAGACTGGTAATGCCAATATCGTCCGAATATGCGAAGGCGGTTTTTTCACCCGACACCACGCGCACCCCGACACCCTGGTCGATATTAAAGCTGCCCGATTTGACGCGCCCTTCTTCGAGGCTCCAGCCTTCCGATCGTGCGTACTGAAAATACAGATCGGCATAGTCGGCATCGTGTTGCATGATTTCACCAAAGATCGCTTCGAGCGATGCATTGGTCAGGTTATAAGGCGCAAGCAGGGTTGCACGCGCCACCGACAGGTGTGACTCATTCATGACAAAACCTAAATATTCTTTAACGTGCGGTGGGAAAGTGCCGGCAGACTTTTGCGGACGGTTTGCTGGTAATGCGGATTAATGCCGGCGACCACCACGCCGGAGCCGCGTGGCAGGCGATCCAACACCACGCCCCAGGGATCGACAATCATCGTGTCACCGTGGGTTTCGCGACCATTGACATGGTATCCACCCTGCGCGGGCGCGATCACATACGCCAGATTCTCAATAGCGCGCGCGCGGATCAGTGGCTCCCAATGCGCCCTGCCAGTGGTGGCGGTAAAGGCCGACGGAATCACAATAATGTCAACGTCGCCCATCGCGCGATAGAGTTCCGGAAAGCGCAGGTCATAACAAATCGACAAACCAATGCGGCCATACGGCGACTCCACCACTTTCACCGTATCGCCAGGCTCAATGGTGCGCGCTTCGTTAAATTGTTCCTGGCCAATGGCCAGACTGAACAAATGAATCTTGTCGTAACGCGCAACACGTTTGCCTTCTTTGTCGTATACCAGGCAGGCGTTACGGACCTTGCCGGGCACACTCGCGGCAATCGGCACGCCGGCACCAATCAGCCAGAGCCGGTGTTTGGCGGCGGTCTCCGCCATCCATTGCTGGATCGGCCCGGCGTTGTCGGCCTCGCAGGCGTCGACTTTCTCGGTGTCACGCAGCCCCATGATGGCGAAATACTCGGGCAGCACCACAATTCGCGCGCCGGTGTTGGCCGCCAGCGCCACCAAGCGGGTCGCTTCGTCAAGATTCGCCGTCACCTGCGGGCCGGATGCCATCTGGATGGCCGCGACGCGGTAAAACGACTGGGTGGACTGCTGGGCTTTGGCGAGCTCGTCAGGCAGCGCCGGAGAATTTTTGGTAATGATCATTGTTGATTACGTTGGCTTCTTGTTGTCTTTTGCATTTTTGTCGGCTGGCGCGACAGGTGTTACCAAGGGCGCAGACGGTGCCGATGTCACGGGCGCAACAACCTTTCCGGTACGTTCGATCACCGGATTATCCCACGTGCCGGTGATGCTGTATTGCACCGCCAGCACCCGCTCAATCGGGTTGCGCAGCACTTCACCACCGAGCAATACCCCCAACCCCACCAGCGGATTGACCAGCAGACCGGTGCCAACCGCCGCAACGGTACCCAGACGTGGTGTGACTGTTACCGACAGGTTTTGCCGCTCCGCTGGAAGCGATACATCGCCGGTCATTTTGACGTCGGTGGCCGGACCGGATATGTCGAATTTCTTGGCGAACATGATGCCGTCGGTGATGGTCAGATCACCGTCGATCTTGTCGAACGCAAGGCCCTCACTGAATAAATCACGGAAGTCAAAACTCAGACGCCGCGGAATCGATTGCAGGCTGATAAGGCCGAGCAACTTGCCTGCACCGGCTTCAATTTTTGCGAATTGACCACGCTCGGCGTTGACTTTGAACGCGCCGGACAGATTCGCCAGCTGGAATTGATACGAGTGACCCGGCCACGACAAGGTACCTTCCAATCCGCCGCGTCCCCCTTTCATGTAATCGCCAAAGCCGAATTGTGCAAATAGCGCATTCAGGTTGCTCGAGTCGACCTTGATGTTCATGGTGGTCAGCGATTTCACTGCGCCGGCACTCGGTGGCGCATACGGGTCGCCAAAACGCTGCCAAATACCGCTCATCTCGGTTTTTGCGTGGCCATTGGTGATGGTCAGCTGATCGATTTTCCAGTTCGACACTTGCGGCGTGGCCTTCAGTTCGAGTTTACCCAGCCAGCGATCTTTGAATGTGAACTCGTCTGCGATCACATCAAGCGCCGGCAGGTCGCCTTCGTTTTGTGCCAATTCAGTGATGGCCCCCGGCGTCACCGTGGCAACCGCACCACCCTGGCGGGTATTGGCGTTAGTCGCGCCGGCAATCACCGGCACCTCGTCGGCCAGAATTAATTTCTTTAGTCGCGCGCGCACGGCACCACGCTCGTTAAATGCCGCGCCGCGCCACGTGAAATCACCTTCCAGCTCCTTGCTTGCTGCCGACACCGCCCATACATCGGTGGCACGCCGCCCCTTGATCTTCAGATCGTCGAAAGGGCGCCCGTAGGCAATCAAGCGCCCCAGCCGAAAGTCGAAACCGGCGATCACCCCGTCGGATCGGCCAGATGCGGTTGTCGGCGATTTTGGATAAAAATCGGCAATCGCTTTCTGCCATCCATCAAAGTCGAGCTGGCTCATGCTGCCGGCCAACCAGACTCCTTCCGGGATGACCGCCTCGGCGAACGCTTCACCGATCGTCGCAACACCACCATAAAATTTTGCATTTCCAGTGGCGTCAAACCGCCGTTGGAAACGTGCGTCGACACGGGTATCCGCCGCGTCGGTTATGCTGCCGCGGGCGATATTACCGAGCATGGCAACGCGTATTTTTTCCGCCGATTGGCCGACCGCCGTGAAACCAACCTTGAGCCGTCGCGGCTCATCCGCGCGCTTGGCCAATGGCAGCGGCAGGGTCGAGCTCACGCCGATCATCGACGATTCAACACTGATATCAACGCCAACCGGGCCCGGCTTGATGCGGCCGGCAAAATCGGTCACACCGGTGATTTGTTGCGGCAACTGGAACGGCAACAAGTCGCCAAGTTGTTGCACGTCCATGCGGCCGGCAAAATCCGTCACCACACCCGCCTCACCGCCGCCGGCAATATTCACGGTGATTGGATTGCCATATGCAACACCGGTGATCGAGGTACTTTTGACGTTCGCCTCATTGAATGCAATGCTGCCTGACAACGCGCTAATCAAGGGCCCGACCACCGGCTTGGCGGTGCTGCGCGTGACGGCATATTTGCCATTGATGCGGAATTTCGGCGCCTTCGGGTTGGCCGATAGATCCGCCCCCGACCCCAACGGAATCGACAAACTCAGGTTGAGTCTGCCGGGGCCTTCGATGCCCACCACTTTTGTAAACGCGCCGATTCCGTCAACCATCGGACTTTCACGCAAATAACGCGACACATCCTCCGCCCGCGCATCCGCCTCGCCGGCAATCGTAAGGATCGGCGGATGCAAATCAAAATCCGCCACCGCCAGCGTGGTCTTGCGTATGCGTGCGCCAAAAATTTGCGCGGATTCAATGTTGGCGGTCATCGCCGTGTTTTCAAAATTCAATTCGCCGCTGATATTGTCCGCCTGTGGCCAGCCCTCGGTATAGCGAAAATCGATATCCTTGATCCGTGCCTTGACACTGAATTGGCCGCCTTTGCCCTGGTGGTACGGAAAGTCATAGACCCGCCCCTTGAGCAAGAAATCGGCAGCTTCGATGGTGCCGTTGCGCGTCGCCCACTCGATATAGCCACGCGTTTTTTCCAGCCCGTTGGGTAAATATTTGGCCACCTTTGGTGCGGCGGCCCGGAGCAGCCGACCGGAAATATCCAGTGCCCCCGGAACGTCTTCAACGGCAAGTTCAGCGCCGGATTTTGCCCGCAGTCGCGAATACTTGCCGGCAAATTCTGCGGCGAAGTCGGTATTGGCAACGGCAAACTTGTCGATGTCGATTGTCACCCTGTCGGCCGCAACAGTCCATTTGCCTTTGCTGTCGAGCGCATCAAAACGCAATGGCTCGCGAAACTGTGCCGGCACATCCAGCACCAGTGCTTTGGCGGCGATATTGAACCGACCAGTCTTGTCATCACCGTCAATGGTGCCGCTGAATCCGGATACCCCCGGAATACCGTCGTTTGCCAACGCACCAAAATCGACCAGTGATCCTTTGATTTGATAAGAAGCGGGTTTCTCCAGCGGGCCGGTCCAGGCAAAGCGCGACGCCTTGACTTCGCCACGCATGCCAAATTTGGCGAGTGTCGTACGCAACTCTTTGCCAATCGGAAAATAGCCGATGAGTGACGTCATGACCTTGAGATCGATACCGTTGGCGGTAATTTCGCCGCGCTCCATTGGCGCGGTGTTGTCCTTCGATGGCGGCGGCACCTGTCGGGAGAACGAAAAATCTGCCGGCGGCGACGTCACGCCCTCACGGGTTCGAAATTCAAGTTTTTTGCTGCCGATCGTGAAGCCATTATCCTGCCGCAGATACTCAAGCCGTCCGGCCAGCTTGGCAATATTCAACGGCGCGACATCGTCACCCAGCTGCGCCTTGGCATTAATGATGTGCACGTCGGCACTCACCGATTTCACAGGATTGCCAAACTGCGTAAATGCATCATCTGTGCCGGCAATCCCGCTACCGCTGACTTTTGCCGGCATCGCACCGGCGTTATCAAGTTCAATCCACGCGCGCACCGTACCGATGCCCGCCTGCCAGTTATCCGGCACGTTCAAATGGCGGCGCAGCTCGGTCAGATTGATGCTTGCAATGTCGGCAAACAGC
>JANOEV010000296.1:0-2363 GCA_031413695.1 Burkholderiales bacterium | reverse complement strand
GGATTGGCTCGATTACCACGGATCATTTTCATGAAACCCTATTTTATTGCCGTACTGACGGCGTTGTTGTGCGTCGTTGCTGCCGGCGCGGTCGCTGCGGCAGGGTCAATCGAATCGCCGGCCATCAAAGGCTACGATGTTGTGGCGTATTTTGATGACGGCAAGCCGACCATCGGCAAGCCCGAATTTGTGTCGACCTACCGCGACCAGCAATATCAGTTTGCATCGGCAGCACATCGTGACAAATTTATTGCCAACCCGGAAAAATACGCGCCGCAGTATGGCGGCTATTGTGCCTTTGGTGCCACGCGTGGCTACAAGGCGGTGATCGACCCGACCGCATTCACGATTGTTGACGGCAAGCTCTACCTGAACTACAGCACCAAGGTGCAATCGATGTGGGAAAAAGATATTCCGGGCTTTATCAAACTCGCCAATGAAAAATGGCCGGAGACGGTAAAGACCACCAAGATCATGCGCTGATCGTTGTGGCGGATTGATTGCGTTGGGCTGTTGCTTACGCCGACGCTACCAATCCAGCACCAGGCCTTCGCGGGCAAGCTGAATATCGACATTGCCGGCGGCCACCGGGTTGCGCGCCAGCGCGGCGGCAAACGCGGCTTCGAGTGCATCATCGCTGCGGGTCGGTTCGTGGTGGGTGCAAAACAATGTCTTGGCGCCGACCTTGTGGGCGAGCTGCATTGCGCCATCATAGGTGCCGTGGCCCCAGCCGATTTTGGTCGCGTATTCTTCCGGCGTGTACGAGCTGTCAACCACCAACACATCGACACCCGCCAGCGCGTGTTCGATCTCGGCGCGCTGTTTGTCGATGATGGCTTGATAGGCAGCGTAACCGTCATCGGTCGGCGCGTAGATGTTGGTGTGCGGCTCGTGGTCACCGGTGAAGAAAAATGATTTGCCCTTGCAGTCGATACGATAGCCGTAGTTGACCACCGGGTGATTTAACAACACCGGTGTGACGGTGGCGTCGCCGACGGTCACGGCTTCATGCGGCATGAGTGAGCGGTATTGAATATTGGCGCGCAGCTCGGCTTCGCGAACGGGGAAAAAACTGTACTGCAATTGCACGTCCATCACCTGCTGGATGCCGGTATCGTTGACCGGGTCGATCGGGCCGTGCAATCGAATTTTGTTGCCGGGAATAAAAATTGGAATAAAAAACGGCAGGCCCTGAATGTGATCCCAGTGGGTATGCGTGATAAAAATATCGAGGTTCAGCGGCATACTGCCCAGCAGGCTCAATGCGGCACGATGAATGCCGGTGCCGCCGTCGATCAATATGATGTGGCCGTCGTCGGTGCGGATCTCGAGGCTGGTGGTGTTGCCGCCATAACGCGCGGTATCCGGGCCGGGCGAGGCAATCGAACCGCGTACGCCCCAAAAACGGAGTTTCATCGGTCAGCCTTTGCTCCAGGCGTTGGCATAAGTGCGCACCTGGTCGAGTTGTTTTTCCAGGTCGGGAAGCGCCAAGACAATGGCATCATAGCTCTCGCCTAGTGCGCTGGCAAGGCCCGGCGGCAGCGCGGCAATTTGATGATTGCCGGAGTGTCCGAACCCACGAACTTTGACAAGTTGGTTGGCGATAAACAAACTGCGGCCCAACCCGTCGGCGGGTGGTGATTGATGATGGTTGCGAATGCACTCGACCAGCGGCGCCGGGAATTGCCATTTTTTGGCGAGCATCGCACCGGCCACCGTGTGGTCCACCGTCAGCTGCGCTTGTTCGGCAACATGCAATTCACAATTGTCGGCCTCACATTGATCCAGCGCGGTGCGAAACGGCTCGGGCATGTATAGCGTAAAAACGATTTTGCCAAAGTCGTGCAACAGCCCCGCGATGTACGCCTCCGCCGGGTCGGCATCGCCGAGTTTTTGCGCAACCAACTTGCACACTTCGGCACAACCGAGCGAGTGCAGCAAATACGCTTCGGTATCAAATCCGGCGGTGTTGTTGGCGGGGATCATGCCCACCGCCGCCGAACGTATGGCGAGGTTTTTGACGGTATTGATGCCGAGCATCACCACCGCTTGGGCAACACTCGCGATCTTGTTGGGCAACGCATAAAACGCCGAATTGATCACCCGCAAAATCTGCGCGGTCAGCACCGGGTCTTTTTCGATCACTTCAACAATGGCTTTGGGCGAGACATCCGGGTTGCGCGTCAGCTCGATCACCCGCAGCACGCTTTTTGGGAAAGCGGGCATGCGATCAACGGCAGACATCAATTTTTGTTCGATATCCATCTGTGCTTATTCGACCGTGACGCTCTTGGCGAGATTACGCGGTTTATCGACATCGGTGCCGCGTTTGAGCGCGGTGTGATACGCCAGCAACTGTACCG
>JANOEV010000295.1:0-3947 GCA_031413695.1 Burkholderiales bacterium | reverse complement strand
GCCTCGGTCAGCGCAATGGTTGCAGGCAGCGCCGCCGCACAAGCCAAACCGGAAGATGCAATCGCCTATCGTCAGGGCGTCTACAAAATCATGGGCTGGAATATGGGCCCCATGGCCGGTATGGTCCAGGGTAGGATCCCTTACGACAAAGCCGCTTTCGCCCGCAACGCCGACAACGTTGCAAAGGTCTCCCCGCTTGCACTCGAAGGATTCGGCCCGGGCACCGACGCTGGCGCACCGACCAAGGCAAAAGCGGAAATCTGGACCAAGATGGATGACTTCAAAGCCAAAATGTCCAAGATGAACGAAGAGACAGCCAAACTGGCTGCGATCGCCAAGACCGGCAGCTTCGACGACATCAAGAAACAATTTGGTGCCACCGGCGCGTCGTGCAAAGCCTGCCACGACGATTACCGGAATAAATAGTTGTTAGAGAAATCTAACGTATTCCTCGTTAATAAAAGCGCCGCCCGTTGAGCGGCGTTTTTATTTGAATGATCGAGGCTTAGGGCTATACCAACAATTTGGTAAAAACCGCGTAGGCCACACCGGCTGCAAATGCGACAACAAACCACGACATCCAATAAGGACGGCTCGTTTCAGCCATTTCCGCCTCAAGTGCGCCGTCCATATTGGGCTTTTTGCCGGTGAACATGGCCTTCACCAGATTTTCTTTTTTGACAAAAAAGTAAAACGCAATCGCGGCGATATGCACGCCCACCAATATCAGGATCAAGTCCGAATTGAGTTTGTGCAGTTTGGTGAGCAGGTCACTCACGCTTTTGGCGACCGACGCGGCGTAAGGACCGCTCGACAAAATATCGTCATCGGCAAACAGCCCCGACACGGCCTGAAATCCCAGCACCGCCAATAATCCGACCACCGACAATGCGCCCATCGGGTTGTGCCCGAGATAAGTTGGCAACCCCTTGCCATCGCCTTTGCGGATCAATCGCGTCATGTAGGTCAGCACGGTGGACGGACCGCGCACAAAATTGACAAAGCGCGCGTGGAAGCCGCCGACCAAGCCCCAGATGACGCGAAAAATCACCAACCCGAGCACAAACGCGCCCAGCTTCTGGTGATACTCCATCCAGTTGCCCCCGAGTTTGCCGGTGACAAACAAGCCGATCACGGCCAACACCAACAACCAGTGAAACAACCTGACCGGGATATCCCAAACGCGGATCATGGCAAATTATTTGGCCGGCTCAAGTCGGATTAATTCGCCGTCAGGGGCGTCCGTTAGCAAGTAAACATTGCCATCCGGGCCTTGGCGAACGTCACGGATGCGGCCCAGCGCACGCAGAAACATACGCTCCTGTGAAAGCACCTTGTCACCATCAAGCGTCAAGCGCACCACCATTTGACCGGCGAGCGCACCAACCAGTAAATTGCCCCGCCACTTTGGGAAATTCGACGATCGTGCACCACCATTACCATCGCTGCCAATAAATGCCATTCCGGATGCGGCAATTGACGGTGTCCAAAGCAGCAGTGGCTGTGCCATGCCGGCTTTATCCGTGCCTTCGCCGATCTTGGTGCCAACGCCATAGTTCACGCCGTAGGTAATCACCGGCCAACCATAGTTGGTTCCTGCCGTGAGAATGTTGATTTCATCACCACCCTTCGGACCATGCTCATGCGTCCAGACTTTGTTGGTCAACGGGTTCAACGCCGCGCCCTGCATATTGCGATTGCCCAGCGTAAAAATTTCTGGCTTGGCGTCTTTGGTTTTGACAAACGGATTGTCCGGCGGCACACGGCCGTCATCAAACAGGCGGATCGATTTGCCGGCATGGTCATTTAGCAACTGTGACCGCTGACTGGCGCCCTTGGCCGGGCTGTCACCGCGATCACCAAACGTCACATACAAATACCCGTCGCGATCAAACACGATGCGTGAACCGAAGTGAAATCCGCGATCCGACTTTGGCGACATTTTGAACAATACCTGCACATCAGTCATGACCGGTTTGTCTTTGGTCCCACCCAGCTTGCCACGCGCCAACTCGGTGCCGTGAAGCCCTCCCTCGACGGCGTTAAAGGTCCAATAAATCAAGCCGTTCTCGGCGTATTTCGGATGCAGCGCCACATCAAGCAATCCGCCCTGACCGAACTCCGTGACCTTGGGAATGCCCTCGATGGGAGCGGCAACCAACTTCCCGCCGTCGACAACACGTAACGTCCCCTGACGCTCGGTGACCAACATGCGGCCATCGGGCAAAAACGCCACCGCCCACGGGTTCTTCAAGCCACCAACCACGGTCACCGCACGAATTTTGTACAGGTCGGTGTCAATCGTTTTACCAGCCGGGGAAACCTGCGCGTACGCGCCAGCGCCCGCCGACATTGCCCCCGCTGCCACCGTTACCACCGTTACCACCAAAAATGACTTCAACATTTTTTTGTTGCCCCTAAGAATACGATCTCTAAAGATGAAATATTACCCTGCCCGCTCAAAATCGCAAACGCGCACTGATACCTGCCATTGCGCGTCGGCCCGGGGCCGGCTCGTAAAAGCGCTGATTGGCCTCGTTGGTGATGACGCTGCCGACGTACTGACGGTCAAGCAAGTTTTCGGCGCGCACAAACGTATTTAATTCAATCTGCCTCGCCATGATATTGACAACCTGTTTGAAATTGACCGCCGCGGCAAGTGTTGCGTAGCCGGCGGCAAATGCCGTATTGGCGTCATCCGCCGGCATGGTGGATCGCGCCTGTAATCCCAAATTGGCCGACCATCCCGGAAGATTGCGGCGCCATGCAATTTCACCGAACAAATTTTGCCTTGGCACCGCCGGCATGGACGACCCGGCATCGACCCGGCGTGCACTGGTGCCGGTGCCGGCAAGGTACGCGTCCGACACGGTTGCATTTGTCACGGTCCACGCGAGCAAGGCATCCCATTCGGACGCGGGTCGCCATGTCAACGACAGTTCTAGGCCGCGTCGTAACGTGGCGGCGGCATTTTGGAAACTCGACCGCCCGGCCACCGCCGACGCCTGCACGATTTCATTTTGGCTGTTGATTTGAAAGGCCGCCAGCTTGGTCGATAACCCGGCGATCTGGCGTCGGTAGCCAAACTCAACCTGATTATTGCGACTCGGTTTGAGATCCATATTCGGTCCGGATGCCTGATCAAGTCGATACGCCATCTCTGTCGCCGTCGGTGTCTCAAAGCCACGCGCCGCACTTACATACATCGACGCCTGCCTGTCCTGCTCATCCTGCCCGTTGAGCGTTTTCACAAACGCGAGTGCCGGTGAGAATGCCGCAAACCGGCGGCCACCTGAATCATCACCATTGCCTGCGCGGATATACCGGTCGACAACCGAAAAATCGAGGTGACTCTGTCGTGCGCCAAAATGAAAATGCCATGTCGGACTGATCTGCGCGCTGAGTTGCCCGAACACGTCGGCACTGCGCTGAATGTTCGACTCATCACGGCGCAGGTTGCCGCGCACACCAAGTGCAAGCCGATTACCATCCTGCAAATAATTTTCAAACCCGCGGCGCGCATCATCCGCCTGATCAATATCAAGGCCGAGGCTCCATGCGATGCCGCCGCTTTGCTGCGACAGCCGCAATCCCGCACCCCAAAAACGCCTTTGAAGATCAACCACGCCACCGGCGCTGGTCGGCGCGGCCTGTGCTGCAACCGGCGTGGTTAAAAACTGCGTGACATCACGTTCGCCTGCGTAGGTAATCGCCTTGATGCTGAGACCCGACGCGACAACAGAAACCACGCC
Organism: Burkholderiales bacterium; assembly: GCA_031413695.1. GTDB lineage: Bacteria > Pseudomonadota > Gammaproteobacteria > Burkholderiales > Usitatibacteraceae > UKL13-2. The sequence continues at coordinate 195 of JANOEV010000295.1, read as the reverse complement.
GCCAAACTGACGATGATGGATCGATTTACGCGTATTAAATAGCTCCGCATTGGTGCCGGCCTGGCGCGGATTTTGATCCAGTTGCTGCCGCGACAGGCCAAGAGGGTCCCGGCTGTTTGGCTGATCAATCACATTTGCCGTCATGGTCATTGTTGCCGATTGCGAGAGCGCAGCGTCAAAACGCAAATAGCTGTG
>JANOEV010000294.1:0-6478 GCA_031413695.1 Burkholderiales bacterium | reverse complement strand
CTGCCACCTCCGAAGCTGGCGGAGTGGTCACCAACGGTATGAGCCAATATTCGCGAAATGAACGAAATGCCAATGCCGGGATTGTCGTCGGCGTGACGCCAGCCGACTACCCTGAGCACGTTCTCGCCGGGATCGACTTCCAGCGCCGTTGGGAAACAGCAGCATTCAAGGCCGGGGGTGAAAACTACAACGCGCCGGCACAGCTTGTTGGCGATTTTCTCAACGCCCGTCCGTCGCCATCATTGGCCAGTGTCACGCCTTCATACAAACCCGGGGTCACGATGACCGATCTATCGTCGTGCGTCCCTGCGTTTGTGAGCGAAGCCGTTCGTGAGGCGCTCCCTGCATTCGACCAGCAACTCAAGGGCTTTGCGATGCCGGATGCTGTTCTCACCGGCGTTGAGACGCGCACGTCGGCACCAATCAGAATGACGCGCCGCGACGATAACTTCCAAAGCATCAATACGCGGGGATTGTTCCCAGCCGGCGAGGGCGCGGGCTATGCGGGCGGCATCATGAGTGCCGGCGTCGACGGCATCAAGGTCGCGGAGGCTGTCGCGTTATCAATGCTCGGCTCGACGATCGTCACGCGTCACAAGCGCGCGGTTATCGATGACCAAGCAAGCCCCTATTAGGTTCAAACCCGCGATTCTGCGGAATCTATCCAAGCGCGTTGGCGATATCCGCTTGTAAGTCCGCCACATCTTCCACGCCAATCGAGAGCCGCACCATCGAATCATTGATGCCAAGTTCTGCGCGAATATGTGCTGGAATCGATGCGTGTGTCATGATCGCCGGGTGTTCAGCGAGGCTCTCAACCCCACCCAAACTCTCGGCGCAAACAAAAATTTTCAGGTTCTCAAGAAAACGTCGTGATTCTTCGAGCGTACCTTTGAGAATGACTGTCACCATACCGCCGTATGCCGCTTGATCAGGGTTACCGGGCGCGTGCATCTGCTTTCTTGCAAGCGCATGTTGCGGGTGCGAGACCAGACCCGGATAAATAACGCGATCCACTTTCGGATGTGTTGTCAGCCATTCCGAAATCGCCAGGGCGCTTTGGCAGTGGCGCTCCATTCTCAGGTGTAAGGTCTTTAGGCCACGCATTGCCAGAAAGCTGTCAAACGGGCCGAGTATGCTCCCGACCGCGTTGTGCAGATACGCAAGCTTTTCTGCGAGCGCGCCTTTTTCACGCACCACGACCATGCCGCCAACCATATCGGAGTGACCATTCAAGTACTTTGTAACCGAGTGCACCACCAAGTCGAAACCGTGATCTAGCGGACGTTGTACGTAGGGTGTGGCAAAAGTGTTGTCTGCAACCGCAATGAGTCCGTGCTTATTTGCAATTGCCGCAACCATCGCGAGGTCGACAAGTTTCAATAATGGGTTTGATGGGGTCTCGACCCAAATCATTTTGGTGTTCGGCTGGATCGCAGCCTCTATTTTGGCCGCATCACTCATATCCGTGAAGGTGAACGAAAGTCCTGCGGAACGCCGGCGCACATTTTCAAACAAGCGATAAGTTCCGCCATACAGGTCATCGAGGGCAATAACGTGCGAGCCTGTATCAAGCGTATCTAGGATCGTCGCTGACGCTGCCAAGCCGGAGGCGAAAGCATAGCCCTGCGTCCCATTTTCAAGATCGGCTACACAGCGTTCAAACGCCATTCTGGTTGGATTTTGGGTTCGGGCATATTCAAACCCCTTATGTACTCCGGGACTCTGCTGCGCGTAAGTTGAAGTCGCGTAAATGGGCACCATGACCGCACCCGTGGTCGGATCGGGCTCCTGTCCTGCATGGATGGCACGCGTGCCAAATTGGCGTTTATTAGACATTTCTACTTCACCCTTCTTCGCAAATAATTCAGCAGGTCGTAACGTGTGATCAGCCCCTGAAATTTTTCACCGTCCATGACGATCGCGACATAGCCGTCGTCAAAAATTGGAATGAGGCGGGAAACAAAGTCGGTCTTTTGCAGGGTTTCGATTTTGTCACTCATGGCATCCCGAACCGGCGCCTTGAAGCGCAACTCGTCGCCAAATACCGCCATCAAGATGTCGGATTCATCGATAATGCCGACCACTTTTTCGCCTTCAAGGACAGGCATTTGTTGCACATCGTACAACTTCATCCTTGCAAGTGCTGTCTGCAGTGTGTCGTCTGGCTTGACCGTAATGGTCGCGCGCTCATTGTGACGCCGCGCAATCAAGTCAGTCAGGTCGTCATGAACCTCCCGCTTGATGATGCCCTGATCCATCATCCAGTAGTCGTTGTACATCTTTGATAAATACTTGCCGCCAACGTCGCAAACAATCGTCACCACCCGCTTCGGCGTCGTCTGCTCGCGACAGTAGCGCAGGGCGGTGGCGAGCAGGGTGCCGGATGATGAGCCGCCCATGATGCCCTCCTTGAGGAGCAGGTCACGTGCCGCCAGCATTGCCTCCGCGTCGCTTACGTAATAACCTTTTGTCGCCATCTTGATATCGAGATTTGCAGGCACATAATCGCCGCCGATCCCCTCGACTAGCCAGGATCCAGGTGCGCCGTGTTTTCCGGTATTCACCAGATCCGCAAGAATGGACCCTGTAGGATCTGCCAGGATCATTTCGACATCCGGTGCGTGCTTTTGGAAGTAACGGCCCATGCCGGTAATTGTTCCGCCCGAGCCGACACCGACAACAACGGCATCAAGCTTGTGTTCCATCTGTTCCCACAACTCGGGCGCGGTCCAGTCTTCATGCGTTTGCGGGTTTGACGGATTCGAAAACTGGTCGATGCAGTGTGCGCTCTTGCCTGCCGCGACCATTTCCGCCGTGATTCGCTTTGCCATGTCCTGATAGTACTCGGCGTGTCCTTTGGAAACATCAGAGCGCGTCATGACAATTTCGACACCCATGGCGCGCAAATGAAAAATCTTTTCCTGACTCATCTTGTCGGGAATCACCAACAAGAGCTTGTAACCTTTATGAATGGCCGCAAGTGCGAGTCCCAGTCCGGTGTTGCCAGCAGTCGCTTCGACAATCGTGCCGCCCGGCATAATTTTGCCGTCGCGTTCCGCCGCCTCAATCATGCGCAGGCCGATGCGGTCTTTGATCGAGCCGCCCGGGTTATTGCATTCGAGCTTCGCATAGAGCTCACAAGGGCCTGTGTCCAAGTGGGTGAGTTTTACGATCGGCGTGTTGCCAATCAAATCAAGGACGTTACCGTAGGACGCAATCGACATGGGGGCTCGCGAGGTAGACGCTTTTGGCGTGTTTAGGGGGCAGTACGGCGCTTTTGGCGCAACACGAAGCAGCTGCAGATTTTACCGCGATGCAACCGTGCGCGCGGTTCACAAAGAGGGGCAATCTGTGGAAATCCAAATACTGCGTCATACCAAATCGCGCTTTCAGGCATCCGATCACCGCTAGTCCCGCCGCTGCCGGTTGTGTTGCTAGTCAATATCCATTTAATGAACTGCCAAAGAAGCAGTATCCTTCAGTGGTAAGCTTCTTCAGGCAAAATCGGCTGAAAGCGGCCGCTGATAAATGTGTTTCTACGTGTTATCGCGTTGTCGTGGGCGTGCCACAGTTCGACTATTCATTCATTTTCTTTCTCGTTTGGACAACTTTATGGGCGCAACGAAACTGTTTGATCTTTCCAACCGAGTCGCGTTGATTACCGGCGGGTCGCGCGGGCTTGGCCTGCAAATTGCAAAGGGCTTTGGGGCCCACGGTGCTAAGCTCGCGCTTACCGCACGCAAGGCGAACGAGCTAGAAGACGCAAGAAATGAATTGACGGGTATGGGCTATGACGTTTTTATACTGCCAAGCGACCTGTCGAAACCTGAATCGATTCCACCAATGGTCGATGCCGTCATTGCACGATTCGGCAGAATAGACATTTTGATGAATAACGCGGGTGCATCTTGGGGTGCGCCGGCGGAAGAATATCCACTAGATGCATGGAACAAAATCATTGCCACCAATCTCACCGGATCATGGCTTGTTACCCAGCAGGTTGCCGCCAAAAGCATGATCCCCAACAAGAACGGTAGCATCATTAACGTGGCATCCGTCGCCGGCCTTCGCGGGCAACAAGGGCCAATGCAGACCGTCGCTTACAACACAAGCAAAGGCGGGCTGGTTAACCTTACGCGTGCGCTGGCTGCGGAATGGGCGCATTACGGCATTCGTGTTAATGCCTTGGCGCCCGGATTCTTTCCGTCAAAAATGAGTGCGGGACTACTGAGCGTACTTGACAAGCAAATTCTCGCCATGACGCCGATGGGCCGATTGGGTGGCGACGAGGATTTAATGGGGCCGGCGATTTTCCTGGCGAGCGACGCTGCGAGCTATGTGACTGGCCAGATTCTGTCCGTAGATGGCGGCATTACAGCAGTCTAGCCACTGGCGCGTGGAAGCGAATTGAACTGTCGTCGCTGCCCAGTAATTGCAATTTCCCCATACAAATCATGTAGTTGCCCATCCCGATCGGGGCGGCAATCCACATTGTTATACGGTGCAACCGGCTTTTGCGACCAAGCAAAGTGATAGTGCAGCTTTGGCGCCGCAAGTTTTGGTGGAAAGATCATAACCTGTTGACTTGCTTATATTTATCGGGATATACTTATCGACTTCGCTGCTCCGGCCGTGGCTATGTCGGCCGAGAGTCTGCAAAAACAGGATCGCATTTTGGATCTTGCCGCCTGAAAGTCTGCACAAGCCGCATCGAAACTGATGCTTTAAGCAATCGGGCAAAAGAAGCTTTCTAACCTGTCGGCGCGGTTTATTCGGGTCTCCGAGTAAAAAACGACGATATAAGACGGATCCAAAACTGGCTGCCTCGTTTGGCGGGTAAGTTGGAGATAAAAAAATGATTCAGATGCAGTCGATTCTCGACGTCGCCGATAATACCGGCGCGCGGTCGGTGATGTGTATCAAAGTCCTTGGCGGCTCTAAGCGTCGCTATGCGGGCATTGGTGACATCATCAAAGTCAGTATCAAATCAGCGCAGCCGCGTGGCCGCGTCAAAAAAGGCGAGGTTTACACCGCCGTTGTCGTTCGTACTGCCAAGGGCGTGCGTCGCAGCGATGGCTCGTTGATCAAATTCGACGGTAATGCCGCCGTTTTGTTGAATGCAAAGTTGGAGCCAATCGGTACCCGTATCTTTGGACCGGTGACGCGCGAGTTGCGTACCGAAAAGTTCATGAAGATCGTGTCCCTGGCACCTGAAGTGCTATAGGCTGCAAAGGAAAACACGCGATGAACAAAATTCGTAAAGGCGATCAAGTGGTCGTCATCACTGGTCGGGATAAGGGCAAGCGCGGCACCGTGCTTAGCATGGTACTCGAAGCTGAGCGGGCTGTGGTTGAGGGTATCAACCGCGTCAAAAAACACACCAAGCCGAATCCGATGAAGGGTTTGACGGGGGGAATTGTAGAGAAAGAGATGCCTATCCATCTTTCCAACATTGCAATTTTTAATCCGACCTCCGGTAAAGCGGATCGGGTCGGCATCAAGACGATGGACGACAAGCGAAAAGTTCGCGTGTTCCGTTCCAACGGTGAACAAGTTGACGCATAAGGGGACGATGAAAATGGCTCGACTCCAATCGTTTTACAAAGAAACCGTGGTGCCAAAGTTGATGAAAGACTTTGGTTACAAATCTGTTATGGAAGTCCCGCGCATCAGCAAGATCACCCTGAACATGGGTGTCGGTGAAGCGGTGGCTGACAAAAAAATCATGGACCACGCCGTTGGCGACATGACAAAGATTGCCGGCCAAAAGCCGGTCGTGACGCTGTCGAAAAAATCTATTGCCGGATTCAAAATTCGCGATGGTTATCCAATTGGTTGCATGGTGACATTGCGTTCAGACCGGATGTATGAATTTTTGGATCGCCTGATCACCGTTTCGCTGCCTCGCGTGCGTGATTTCCGTGGAATTTCGGGTCGTTCATTTGACGGTCGTGGTAATTACAACATGGGTGTGAAAGAGCAGATCATTTTCCCGGAAATCGAATACGACAAGATCGATGCGATCCGCGGTATGAATATCTCGATCACGACAACCGCAAAAAGCGATGCAGAAGCAAAAGCGCTTCTCGCCGCATTTAAATTCCCCTTCCGAGGTTAAGCGCATGGCAAAACTTGCAGTTATTAATCGTCAAGCCAAGCGTGAAAAGCTTGTCGCCAAATTCAAGCCAAAGCGTGATGCTCTGCTGAAGGTTATCGCTGATCAGAGCCTCTCAGAGGAAGACCGTTATCAGGCGCGTTTGAAATTGCAGGCATTGCCCCGCAATGCCAGCCCGGTCCGTTTGCGTAATCGTTGTGCGATCACCGGACGTCCGCGTGGTGTGTACAGCAAGTTTGGTCTGGGTCGTAGTGAGTTACGTAAAATTGCCATGCGCGGTGAAGTCCCGGGCTTGGTTAAAGCTAGCTGGTAGCAGAGAAGTAGGGCGGAGAAAAAATTATGAGCATGAGTGATCCGATC
>JANOEV010000293.1:0-4173 GCA_031413695.1 Burkholderiales bacterium | reverse complement strand
GACAAACGGATCTTCATAAATGGAGATGGATTTGGCAAACACCCCCGTACCGGCGCTGTCGAGCAGGAAACTTGCCTTGCGATACAGCGACGAACCACTCACCGCATTAACAAACGCGCCGATCAATCCCGGCGACATGGTCGCATCAAAAATCACCGGCACGTCACAACTCGGCACACGCCGCGCATCGAGTCGCGATACGGTTCGCTGTCCAGCCCGAAGTCCAATACTCGCGGGTGTTTCCAGTCCGTTTTGGCTGCGTGAGACACTGTACCAATAATCGCGTTGCATACCGGCGGCAGACGTGGCGATCATGGTCACGCTGGCGCTGTGCCGGGTGGTGGCATAGCCGCCCATGAAGCCGAGTGAATTGGCGTAAATAAAATCCGACTCGTAGGTCGACAATGTTGCGCCTTCGCTATTGTCGAGGCGCTTGTCGACCGCGAATGCCGCCACTTCCATTTCGCGGCAAACAGCGGTGGCGGCGTCGATTGACGGCAGCCAGGGATGATACAAATCAAATTGGGCATATGGCGGTTTGGCCAGACGCGCCGGGTCGGCCAGCCCGGCAAACTCGTCAGCTGCCGTGTATTTTGCGATGGCCAACGCCGCATCAACCGTACGCTCGATCGCGGCAGGCGAGAAGTCTGTTGTTGAGGCATTTCCACGCTGTTGCCCCACGTAAACCGTCACACCCAACCCTTTATCGCGGTTGTGTTCGATCGTCTCGACTTCATTCAGTCTGACGGTGACGTTTTGTCCGACCGACGTGGAAACTTCGACATCGGCGGCGGTGGCACCGCGGGATTTGGCAAATTGCAGCGCCTGTTCGGCAGCGGTTTGCAGCATTGAGGGTGATGACATTGACGTGGATTGACCTGAGTTCGACAAATGCGGGCGGCCGCAAATGGCAGGGCGGCTAAGGTATGATTGCCGCCTGAATAGCCAAATTGCCGGAAAAACCGTGGAAGAAGATTTCGAAGAAAATTCTATCAGTAAAAGCGAGGCAAAACGCCGCATGACCGCGCTGCAGAAGGTCGGTGAGGAGCTGGTCGGTTTGTCGGTAGAGACGCTGAAGCGGTTTCAACTGCCGGAAATCCTGCTCGATGCATTGTTGGATGCCAAACGCATCAATCCGAATAAACACGGTGGCATGAGCCGGCAAATGCAATATATCGGCAAGCTGATGCGCACGGTTGATGCGGCACCGATCATCGAAAAACTCGATGAGCTCAAGGCACCGACGCAGAAACAAAATGCGTTCCACCACCTTGCGGAACAATGGCGCACCCGCCTGCTTGCCGACGCCAGTGCGGTTGGCGCATTCAAAAACGAATTCATGCTCAATGAAGACGCCGTAGCCTGCGGCGAGTTTGACACGTTGATTGCACAGGCGCGCGATGAATATCTCAAACAAAGACCACCAAAATATTTTCGTGTGCTCTACAAAACGTTGTTGAAACGCATCACCGTAACGGCGGCGGCAGAAACCAATGTTTGATCCGGCAAAAATCGGCCTGCTTTCGATCAGCGACCGCGCCTCAAAAGGCATCTATCAGGACGAAGGCTTGCCGGCCCTCGAGTCGTGGCTGACCGGCGCGCTGAAAAATCCGCTGACGATTGTTTCGCGTGTTATCCCCGATGAGCAACCGTTGATCGAGGCGACGCTCAAGGCGCTGGTCGACGAAGAGGGCTGCACATTAATTCTTACCACCGGCGGTACCGGCCCGGCGCCGCGCGATGTGACACCCGATGCCACCCTGGCGGTGGCCGACCGGGTGATGGACGGCTTTGGCGAACGCATGCGACAAATTTCACTGCGGTTTGTACCGACCGCAATTTTGTCGCGCCAGGTGGCGGTGATCCGCAAACAAACATTGATTGTGAATTTGCCGGGACAACCAAAGGCGATCAAGGAAACCCTCGAGGGCTTTCGCGACACCGAAGGCAAACCGGTTGAAGCCGGTATATTTGCCGCAATTCCGTATTGTGTCGTCCTGATCGGCGGGCCGTATCTGGAAACCAACGACGACATCATCAAGGCATTCCGGCCAAAATCGGCGCTCAGACCGGCGAAATAATTCGTCGGGGCATTCATCATTTGCCTGGAAACCATTCTGAACACATCAGGAACAACATGACCCGCTTGATCGAACATCTTGAACTCAATACCGGCCCCGATCCAAAGGGTACGGTGATTTGGATGCATGGCTTGGGCGCCGATTGTTGGGACTTTGTACCGATTGTCAAAGAGTTGGATCTGCCGGCCGGTTTGCCGCTGCGTTTTATTTTTCCGCAGGCGCCGGCGCGGCCGATCACGATCAACGGCGGCCACGTGATGCCCGGCTGGTATGACATTTCGATGGCGGACTTTGCGCGCAAACCTGACGAGGACGGTGTGCGTGGGTCGCAGCGTGCAATTGATGCGCTGATCGATCGCGAAATCACGCGCGGCATCGACAGTGACAAAATTGTGCTGGCAGGGTTTTCGCAGGGCGGTGCCATCGCGCTACAGACCGGGCTCCGCCATGCGAAACCATTGGCGGGCATTCTTGCGCTTTCGACTTATTTGACGCTGGCCGAGTCATTGGGTGCCGAGAAAACGGTGGCCAATGCCAACGTCCCGATATTGATGGCACACGGAACGCAGGATCCGGTGGTACCGCTGACACTGGCACGCACCTCCAAGGCACAGCTGGAGTCGCATGGCTATCGTGTTGAGTGGCGAGAATATCCGATGCAACATGCGGTTTGCGGCGAGCAAATCAGCGACATATCTTCCTGGCTGACCAAGCGCTTTCAGTCGCCCATTTTATTGGCGACCTGACGCCGGTGTCTGCTGGGTGACCGCCGGGTTGAATCTGACTTGCGGAATCACCGTCGGCATCGGACAGGCGTTTGGGTCAAAGAAAATGGCAATATCCTCGCGCCGCGAAATGGTGTCGCGGTAACCCATCTCGATCAATGCCCGGCAGTATTGTTTGTCGAACAACAAATAACTTGCCAGCGCCGCGCCGCCCTTGCGCATCGCACCGATTGAACGCATCAAGAAACGGATGGTGACCGGCAGATTGCCGACGTGACGATGCGCCAGATCTTCCAGCGGCAAATCCGGGCATGCCACAAATGCATCGACGTGATGCAGACGGATACCAGAGTCTTTGAGCTTCTTGTCATCGGCCACACCAGCCGCAGAATTCATCCGATGCAACAATTCAAGATCCGTCGCCAGCGAATCCAGGAAAATTGACGCCATGGCATGACCTGCAATCTGCGCGAGCGAAGGATAAGCTTCGCTTCGCGAGCGCGACGGAAAGTCCTTGATAAGTTTTGCCGTGCCAACCACAAACACCCGCGAGGCGCCCAAATGCAATGCGGGACTCACCGGCGCCGTCTGCCTGATGGAGCCGTCGCCAAAAAACTCACGGTTGATTTTCATCGCCGGAAATGCAAACGGAATGGCGGACGACGCCATCAAATGCTCCGGCTTGAGCCGCGCCACCCGGATGCCGACCCGCTGGGACCGCTTCCATCCATTGATATGCGGCGCACCCTGGAAAAAAGCGCAACTTTGCCCCGACGTATATCCCGACGCAGTGACGGCAACCGCATCCAAAATTCCCGCGTCCAAATGCGCCTGAATGCGATCAGGGTCGGTGATTTCGCCAAGCAGCGCCTGTAACGGCGAATTGTCGAACAGGGATATGCGTTTGTTTTTGCCGAGGGCACCAAACAAAAACGCCGACAGCCAGCGGGCACTGCACGCCACCACGCCGATAAAATCCGTGCGGTAAATGTGGCCCGGGGATATTTCACTCCAAAGCAATTCGAGTTTTTTCACCCCATCGGCAAAATGGTCCGCATTGGTCGCCAAGACGGCGGCATTGATGGCGCCTGCCGATGTGCCGAGGATGATTGAAAACGGATTGGCGGCAGGGTATTCAAGCGCTTCTGCAACCGCTTTAAGAACGCCAACCTGATAAGCGGCACGGGCACCGCCGCCCTGCAGAACAAGCGCGACCCCCGGCGTATCTGCCGCCGTGCTGCTCGACCACGGTGCGGCACAGCGACAAGCCCAGCCCCATGCCTTCGCTGCGGGTCGTGAAGAACGGCGTGAACAGTCGCTGCGCCACGTCCGGCGCGATGCCGGGGCCGGCGTCGGCGACCGAGAAC
>JANOEV010000292.1:0-1579 GCA_031413695.1 Burkholderiales bacterium | reverse complement strand
CGCCACTTCTTCCCGCACGGTCACGGTTCGCAAGCCGGGTCAAAATGGCCATAAACACTAATTCAATCCAAGGAAATCATATGCGACGATTCATGTCGACCGTCATTTCGGCAGGCGCAGGCATCACCTTCGCCATCGGTGTACTCGCCCTTGCCGCGCCACACGCCTTCGCGCATGGCGACAAAGCCCATACCAAAACGAATCAACCCATCTCGACCGAAGTCCATCCCTGGGGCCGACAGGGTGACCCCCAAAAAGTCATGCGGACAATTAACATCAGCATGAGCGACACGATGCGTTTCACGCCAGATGCGATCAACGTAAAACAAGGCGAGACCATTCGCTTTGTGGTCAGGAATAGCGGCAAGCTCATGCATGAGATGGTGATCGGGACAAAAGAGGAACTCGCTAAACATGCCGAGCAAATGAAAAAACACCCCAACATGGAACACGATGAACCCTACATGGCGCACGTGGCCGCCGGCAAGAAATTCGAATTGGTTTGGCAATTCTCCAATACCGGGGCATTCGAATTTGCCTGCCTGATTGCCGGCCACTTTGAAGCCGGGATGAGGGGCAAAATTGTCGTCTCCGCAAAGCCTATCTGAAAAAAATCGTAGTCGATCATCCCCAACCAAACTCGCAAAGGAAATAAAATGAAATCAACTCTTGCAGTCGTTGCCATTGCCGCTGCAATCGGCATTGCGCCCGGTACAACAATCGCTTCGGCTGAGCACGACAAACACCATACCGCCAAACCAGCAGATGGCGAGAAAAAGCCAGAGATGATCGATGCCGAAGTTCGAAAAATCGATCTCGACGCAAAAAAAATCACGCTGAAACACGGTGCGATCAAAAGCCTCGACATGCCAGCCATGACGATGGTATTTCAGGTCAAAGACACAAAGCTGCTCGACAACGTGAAGCCAGGCGATAAAGTCAAGGTAAACGTTGAGCAGACCAAGAGTGGCTACGCGGTGACCAACATTGAAAGCGCCAAATGAGTCGATTTCCAACTGCCAAACAAGTGACGCCGTTGCTGCTTTGCGGGGTCATCACACTGGCCGGATTCACCGCAATCGCGCACGAAAAAGCCGCTACGGTGGCGCCGAAAACCGCCGCCACCAATCCGACCGCTGAAAAAGTGCTTGCCGTGATCGAGCAATTCAAAAATGCAATCAAAACCGGGGATGTCGCCCAGGCCGAACGCAGCATGGCTGAAAACATTTCCATTTTTGAACAGGGCCACGCCGAACAATCACGCGCCGAATATCTCGGGGATCATTTCAAGCAAGACGTCGCCTTTGCCAAAGGCGCCCCGTCTGTCGTGGTGTCAACGCAGGTAAAGGTGGACGGCAACATGGCGTTGGTCACCGCGTTCACAACAACTGACGGCATTTTTAAAGATAAGCCGATCAAGGATGCAGGTGTCTCAACCTATGTGTTGCGGTTGAAGGTTGAAGGTTGGCAAATAGAACACATCCACTGGTCGTCGCGTATGCGGTAGTGAGAGACGTAACCAGCTAATTTACAAAAGAGATACGCCGCTCCAGAAGTCGCGTTTCATACAAAAAGGCTC
>JANOEV010000291.1:0-5798 GCA_031413695.1 Burkholderiales bacterium | reverse complement strand
AACATTGAGCCGGTCATCCAGCACATTCTGTACCCACAGGCCGGCGGCATTAACAACGGCTGTGGCAGACACCTGCGACTCGGCGTTGGTCACGGTGTCGCGCAATTTTAATTGCCACACGCCGTCGACCCGTTTGGCACTCTCCACACGCGTGCGGGTCATGACGCTGGCGCCCAGGTCACGCGCCGACATGGCGTTTAGCACCGTAAGACGGGCATCGTCCACCCGCGCATCGGAGTACACAAAACCGCGCCGGAAGTTCGGCCGAAGGCCGGCGCTGAATTGCGCATGCGGAAAAGTCACGCCGCGCGAGCGTGGCAGCGAAATCTTACCGCCCAGGTGATCGTAAAGAAATAGTCCCGCCCGGATCATGAAGGCGGGCCGCATATGGCGGTCATGCGGCAGCACAAACGCCAGCGGGTGAATGATGTGTGGCGCGATTTTCAGCAATACTTCACGCTCTTGCAGCGCCTCGCGCACCAGTCTGAATTCGTATTGCTCGAGATAACGCAGGCCGCCGTGGATGAGTTTGGAACTCCAGCCGCTGGTGGCAGACGCCAGATCATTTTGCTCGGCAAGAAACACACTCAGCCCGCGCCCGGCGGCATCGCGCGCGATACCACAGCCATTGATGCCACCGCCGATGATGGCGAGATCGTAAATCATGCGTCGGTTACCTTGTATGAAACTTGTCGAGCCACAACAAGGCATACGCCGTCTTGGTATCGGTGATTTCACCGCGCCCAACCCTGTCGACCGCCTCGTCAATGGTCATGGTAAAGACCTCCAGAAATTCGCCCTCGTCGCGTTTGTGTCCGACAAACCGTACGTCGTGCGCCACGAAAAACTCGATATGCTCGTTGGCATAGCCGATGGTCGGGTGCATGGTCACAAGATGTTGCCAGTCGTCACTGACATAACCCGTTTCTTCAAGTAACTCACGGCGGGCAGTTTCACCGGCCTTTTCACCCGCATCGATTTTGCCGGCGGGCAACTCAATATAGTGGCGGCCAAGCGCATAACGATACTGGTGTTCAAATACCAGGGTCCTTGCGTCAATAAACGCGGCGATCACCACGGCACCAGGGTGCAGCACGTATTCACGATGTGACGTCGAGCCATCAGGCAACCGCACGCGGTCGGTATGCATGCGGATGAATTTGCCTTCAACGACCTGCTCGGTCTCGACGTGATGTTCGGTCAGATCGGGCAACACGATTGGCAGCGGGATCGACAATGGAAGCGGCGCCGCGCGACTTAAAGCGAACGCTGGATGGCGTGAAGGCAAAGTCCCATTAGACCGGCGCCGGGTAACAGCCCAAGCAACAACACCACAAAGGCATTGACCGCCAATACCGAGCGCATTGCCTGCCCGGCGACAATCGGCGAATGGTCGACCGGCGCATCCATATACATCAGCTTTACCACCCGCAAATAATAGAACGCACCGATGACACTCATCATGACCGCATAAACGACCAGCCAGACATAACCAACGTCGAGCACCGCTTCAAGCACCGACAATTTGGCAAAAAAGCCGACAAACGGCGGTATGCCCGCCATCGAAAACATGGTGACCAACATCAGGAATGCGACCCACGGCGAACGATCATTGAGACCCTTCAAGTCGTCAAGCTTGTCCGCCTCAAAGCCTTCACGCGACAGCAGCATGATGATGCCGAACGCGGCCAGTGAGGTGATTGCATAGGCGATGATGTAGAACATCGACGCGGCATAACCCGCCTTGGTACCCGCCAGAATGCCCAGCAGCAGAAATCCCATATGCGAGATGGTTGAATACGCCAGCATCCGTTTGAAGTTGGTTTGTGCAATGGCGATAATGTTGCCAACGGCCAGTGACGCGACCGCCAATATGACCAGCATTCCCTGCCAGTCATGTACCGCCCCAGACAGCGCATCACCGAGTATGCGCACCAGAAAACCAAACGCCGCAATCTTGGATGCCGAGCCGATGAACATCGCCATGGGTGTCGGCGCACCTTCATATACGTCCGGCACCCACATGTGGAACGGCACCACGCCCAGCTTGAATGCCAAACCGGCAACAACAAACACCAGACCAAACGTCGCGAGCGCATCATTCGCCCGTGAAAATTCGATGGTCTTGGCAATCACCGAAACATCGAGCGAACCGGTCGCACCATAAATCATCGACATGCCATACAGCAAGAGTCCGGATGCCAACGCGCCAAGAATGAAGTATTTCATTGCCGCTTCGGTGGCGGTCGCGGAATCACGATTGAGCGCCACCATTGTGTAGGTGGATAACGCCAATATTTCCAAGCCCAGATAAAGCGAAATGAAGTGGTTGGCCGACACCATGACCATCATGCCGAGTGTGGCGAACAACATGAGCAAGACAAATTCACCGGAAAACATCCGGCGTGTTTCGAGGTACGCGCGGCTGTAGACAAACAGCACGGCGACACCAAGCAGTATCGCCAGCTTGAGGATGGTCGCCATTTGGTCAACCACAAACATATTTGAGAACGCGTATTGCGGCGACACTGACGCGACCAACACCACATAAACAGCAACCAGTGCCAGCGTGCCGAGCGTCAGGGCGTAGAGACGCTGGCTGCGTTTTGCCGGATCACCAAACAGGTCAACCAACATGATAAAAAAGGTCAGCCCCAGCAGAAACAGCTCCGGCCTTGCAATAGAAAGGTTGATTTGTGCGAGCGTCATGGTCATGCCTAATTCAATTTGCCGAGGGCAACATGCTTCAACAACGCATCAACCGAAACATGCATCACATCCGTGAACGGTTTCGGATAGACGCCCATATACAGCACCAACAAAGCAAGCGCGGTGAGGATCACCAATTCACGCGCATTGATATCGGTGAGATTGCGCACGTTGTCATTGGCGATGTCGCCGAAGATGACACGTTTGACCATCCACAGTGTGTAGGCCGCGCCCAGAATCAATGTGGTCGCCGCGGCGAAGGCATACCAAAAATTCACTTTCATCGCGCCCAGAATCACCATGAATTCGCCGACGAATCCGGACGTGGCTGGCAGACCGGAATTGGCCATCGCAAAAAATACCGCAAAAAATGCAAACTTCGGCATGGTATTGACGACGCCGCCGTAGGCGGAAATTTCCCGCGAATGCACACGGTCGTACAACACGCCGATACACAAGAACATCGCGGCGGAAATAAAGCCGTGCGAAATCATTTGCACCAGCCCGCCTTCGACACCCTGCGTGTTGAAGATAAAAAATCCCAGCGTGACAAAACCCATGTGGGAAATCGACGAATACGCGACCAGCTTCTTCATGTCCGATTGGGCCAACGCGACCAGACCGATGTAAATCACCGCGATCAGTGACAGCGCAATCATAAAGCCGGACAACGCTTGCGCGGCGTCCGGCGCGATTGGCAGGTTGAACCGCAGGAAACCATACGCGCCGATCTTCAGGGTAATCGCGGCGAGGACGACCGAACCACCCGTTGGCGCCTCGACGTGCGCGTCCGGCAACCAGGTATGAACAGGCCACATCGGCACTTTCACTGCGAACGAGGCAAAAAAGGCGAGGAAGATTAGTGTCTGGGCAGTCATGCCAAGCGGCACGCGCTGGAAATCGACAATGTCGAAACTACCGTTGGTGACGTTGTAGAGATAAATCAGCGCGGCCAGCATCAGCAGCGAGCCGAGCAGCGTGTAAAGGAAAAACTTGACCGCCGCATATACCCGGCGCGGCCCGCCCCAAATACCGATGATGAGGAACATCGGGATCAGCATGGCCTCAAAAAACAGGTAAAAAAGAATGGCATCCGTGGCGGCAAACACACCGTTGATCAAGCCGGACATGATCAAAAATGCGGCGAGGTACTGCGACACTTTTTCGGCGATCACCTGCCACGCGGCCGCAATCACCAGCACCGTGGTAAAACTGTTCAACAACACAAACAACATGGCAATGCCGTCAACGCCCAGCGCATAGTGAATGTTGTAGCGCGGGATCCAGACAAAACGTTCGACAAACTGCATGGCACTGCTGCCATTATCAAATCCCGCCCACAACGGGATTGCGACGGCCAGACCAAGCAAGCTGCCGAGCAAGGCGACCCAGCGTGCCGCGTTTTTTTGCCCGTCATGATGCAAAAACAGGACGAGGATGCCGATCACAATCGGCACCCAGATGGTCAGACTCAAGATGTAGGAACTTGTTTGCATTTATTCTTTTTGCCTTTCCCCGGTGACCAGCCCATCTCCCATCCGGGGAAAACGCGAACTTAGTTAAGCTTCAAAAACACGATGGACAACAAACCAAAGACGCCCAGAATCATCCAGAACGCATATGAATACAAATAACCAGTTTGAATCTGACGCGCCACGCCTGCCGACCAGCCGATCACCTTCGCCGTACCGTTGACCATGATGCCGTCGATGATGGTCACGTCGCCGAACTTCCACAGCGCGTGGCCCAATTTTCTGGCGCCATTGGCAAACACCGTTTCGTTGAATTGATCGAGGTAGTATTTGTTTTCCAGCAGACGATGGATGAAACTAAAGCGCGTCTTGATGGCTTCCGGAATGTCAGGTCGCTTCATATAGAAATACCATGCCAGCGCGACCCCCGCCACTGCCAGCCAGAACGGGACGGTCTGCAAGCCGTGCAGAGCCTTCCGCCCCAGTCAGTGAAGTGTTCACGCAATCCAGCCAACGAGTCATGTGTCGGATAAATTGTAATGGCGCCTTTGAAGAAATCGCCAAACAACATCGGCTGAATCACCAGCAATCCAATCACCACCGAGGGAATCGCCAGCAGCACCAGCGGCACTGTCACCACCCATGGGCTTTCGTGCGGCTTTTCCCCTTTTGCCAAGCCGTGGTGCTCATGGTCGGCGGCGTCATCATGGCCGTGGCTCTCGTGATGCAGATCGTCGTACCGTTCTTTACCGTGGAAGACCAGGAAATACATACGGAAGGAGTAGAACGCGGTGACAAATACACCCGCTACAACAGCGACGTAGGCGATGCCCGCCCCTGGAATGGTGGCGTGCTTCACGGCTTCGATAATCGAATCCTTGGAGTAGAAGCCGGAAAAAAACGGTGTGCCGATCAATGCCAGCGAGCCGATTAGCGACGTGATCCAAGTGATCTTCATGTACTTCCACGCACCGCCCATGTAACGCATGTCCTGGTTGTGATGCATACCCATGATTACCGAACCCGCACCCAGGAAAAGTAGCGCCTTGAAAAAAGCATGCGTCATCAAGTGGAAGATCGCGACCGAATATGCGGATACACCGAGGGCGACCGTCATGTAGCCGAGTTGCGATAACGTTGAGTAGGCAACAACGCGCTTGATGTCGTTTTGCACAATGCCCAAAAAGCCCATAAATAGCGCTGTGATCGCACCAATGATCAACACAAACGAAAGTGCGGTATCCGACATTTCAAACAACGGCGACATGCGTGCCACCATGAAGATGCCGGCCGTCACCATCGTCGCAGCATGAATCAGCGCCGAGATCGGCGTCGGGCCTTCCATCGAGTCGGGCAGCCACACGTGCAGCGGGAATTGCGCGCTCTTGCCCATGGCGCCGACGAACAGCAGCAGGCAGATGACGGTCATCAGCGACCAGGGAGCGCCCGGCCATATTTCTATGGTGTTGGCGGAGAGGTTGCGCGCGGCTGCGAACACCGCGTCGTAATGCAGCGTCCCGAAGTACGTCAGGATCAGCGCGGCGGCACGCGGTCCTGGAGTTTCGCGAGTTCGTCGGCGATCTCCGTCGGCAACAGGTCGCGGCGCGTCGATACCAC
>JANOEV010000290.1:0-5928 GCA_031413695.1 Burkholderiales bacterium | reverse complement strand
TCGTCCGGTACCGTCATGCCAAGCAAACCAAGCGCACCCATGTGGGCAACGGTTGCATCCGGAATCCATTTGTCGCGCTCCCATTGTGCGGCGTTCGGCGCGAGTTCGTTTTGCGCAAATTCGCGCGCCATGTCGCGTACGGCGCGCTGGTCTTCGGTCAGAAAATGATCGGTTGAATGCATTTATTGGTCGGC
The DNA here is from genome assembly GCA_031413695.1 of Burkholderiales bacterium. Classification (GTDB taxonomy): domain Bacteria; phylum Pseudomonadota; class Gammaproteobacteria; order Burkholderiales; family Usitatibacteraceae; genus UKL13-2. The sequence continues at coordinate 5,734 of JANOEV010000290.1, read as the reverse complement.
TTTTTTGAGGCGGTCTTCGGCAACCTTGGCGGCTTCATCGGCGGTTGCATTGGCTTTATCCATGGCTTTGAGCTGATCGCCAAACACCGGGCTTTCACGTGCCTTGGCCGCGGATGCGTTGCGTTCAGATTTAAGCTGCCCGGCAGATTTTTCGGTTGGCTCGGCGGTCTTGCCGCAAGCCGCGACACATAGTGCCAAAACAATCAACAGCAACAAACGATTGATCGAGACATCTACCATGCCAGCGGGCTTCCGTCGTAATTAAAAAACGCGCCGTTTGACGACGCGGTGGCATTGGCAATCACCTTGCGCATGCCGGCAATGCTGACCGATGGGTCGATATCGGCACCGCTGCCGCCCATGTCGGTCTTGACCCAACCCGGATGCATGACGAACGCGGTAACGCCTTGCGGCCCGTATTCAATTGATGCCGCCTTGACCACGGCGTTAAGTGCGGCTTTGCTGGCACGATAGGTCGGACCAACCGCACTCGCCATGAGTGAAATCGACCCCATCTTGCTGGTGACAAAGGCGAATTTGCCGCCGGTTTTAATCAATGCAGGTGCCACCACCGGAATGGCCTGCATCGCACCAAACACGTTGGCGTGCATGACCTCGTCAAACATCGCGACGGATGGTGCGACCGACGGCCCGTCGCGGGTGCCGAATACGCCGGCGTTGTATATGCAGACATCGATGCTTGCGCCATCAAGCGCGCGTTGCAGGCCGGCAAAGCTGTCGGGTTGACTCACGTCGAGTCGAATCGCGGTCGCGCCAGCAGCGGTGAGCAGGGCGTCTTGCTCGGGCGAACGGCAGGTGCCGAGCGTCAACCAGCCATCCTTGCGATATTGCCGCGCAAATTCGAGGCCGAGGCCGCGCGAGGCACCAATGATGAGAACGGATTTCATAAATACAAAGTCCTTATTGGGTGGGCGCTTTCAGCCAAAAATGCCTGAAAAGTCCGGTCCACATTGGTGTTTAACAATGACTAGAGCATTTCCACCGCAAGTGCCGTGGCTTCGCCGCCGCCGATACACAACGACGCGATGCCGCGTTTGCCGCCACGCGCCTTGAGCGCATGCAACAGGGTGACAATCAAACGCGCACCGGAGGCACCAATCGGATGGCCCAGCGCACATGCACCACCATTGACGTTGACCTTGTCGTGGGGAAGGTTCAAATCCTTCATGGCCGCCATGGTCACGACCGCAAATGCTTCGTTAATTTCGTACAGATCAACATTGGCCGGGCTCCAGCCGAGTTTCTTTTGCAATTTGTCGATCGCACCAACCGGGGCGGTGGTGAACCACTCGGGTTCATGCGCGTTCGAGGCGTGGCCGGCGATGCGCGCAATTGGCGTGATGCCACGTGCTTTGGCGTCAGACTCTTTCATCAGAATCAAAATCGCCGCGCCGTCTGAAATCGACGACGACGATGCAGCGGTTACGGTGCCGTCTTTGTTGAAGGCGGGCTTTAACGACGGAATCTTGTCCGGCTTGCATTGGCCCGGCGGCTCGTCGGTGGCAAGCACGGTGTCGCCGCCGCGGCCTGAAACCGTCACCGGTGCGATTTCGGCGGCAAATGCGCCGCTGGCAACGGCAGCCTGCGCACGCCTGACACTTTCCGTGGCAAAGGCATCCTGATCGGCACGCGTGAAACCGTATTTTGCGGCGGTGGCATCGGCAAATATCCCCATCGATTTACCGTCGTAGGCGTTTTCAAGCCCGTCAAACGCCATGTGGTCGAGCGCCTTGAAATGGCCGTAGCGATAACCCTGACGCGCCTTGGGCAACATGTGCGGCGCATTCGACATCGACTCCATGCCACCGGTGATGACGATATCAACCGACCCGGCGAGGATGGCATCAAAGCCCATCATGGTGGTCTTCATGCCGGAGCCGCAAACCTTATTGACGGTGGTACAGGTGGTGGTCTTGAGCAAATCCGCACCCAGCACCGCCTGACGCGCAGGCGCCTGGCCGAGTGCCGCGGGCAATACGCAACCAATCAGCGCCTCGGTGATATCGGCGGGCTTCAGCCCGGATTGTGCAACCGCCGCCTTGATGGCAACCGATGCCAGTTGCGGTGACGTGAGGCCGACCAGTTGGCCGTTCATGGAACCGATCGGGGTGCGTTTTGCCGCGACAATGACAATGCTATCGTTGGACTGAGACATGACTTACTCCTTGATAAAAACAAATAAATTTGGTCAGGCGCTTTCGCCAAACAACTCGCGCCCGATCAACATCCTGCGAATCTCATTGGTACCCGCGCCAATGTCGTACAGCTTTGCGTCGCGAAACAAACGTCCGGTCGGGTATTCATTGATATAGCCGTTGCCGCCCAGACATTGGATGGCCTCGAGTGTGACTCTTACCGCCGATTCTGACGCGTACAAAATGCACGCCGCCGCATCTTTACGTGCGGCGCGTCCACGGCCGCTGTCAAGCATGGTGGCAACCTTGTAACTGAATGCGCGCGAGGTTTGCAGCGCCACATACATGTCGGCCAGTTTGCCTTGCATCAGACCAAACGTGCCGATGGCGGCGCCAAACTGCTTGCGTTCATGAATGTACGGCAGCACCACATCCATCGCCGCTTGCATGATGCCGATCGGCCCGGCGGAGAGCACGGTACGCTCGGTATCGAGGCCCTTCATCAGCACCGTGGTGCCACCGTTGACCTGGCCCAATACGTTTTCGTCCGGAATTTCACAATCGTCGAACACGAGCTCGCAGGTATCCGAGCCGCGCATGCCGAGTTTGTCGAGTTTTTGTGCGGTGCTGAATCCCTTGAATCCTCTTTCGACGATAAACGCCGTCATGGCTTTGGAGCCCATTTCCTTTGGTGCGGTACGCATGTAAACAATCAGCGTGTCGGCGTGCGGGCCGTTGGTGATCCACATCTTGTTGCCGTTGGCGATCCAGCGGTCGCCTTTTTTCTCGGCGCGGCAGGCCATCGAGCCGACCACATCGGACCCGGCGCCCGGCTCACTCATCGCGAGCGCACCAACGTGTTCACCCGAACACAATTTCGGCAAGTATTTTTTTCGTTGCGCGTCATTGCCGTTCAAAAACATGTTGTTGACACACAAATTCGAGTGCGCGCCATAAGCCAGCCCAACTGAACCGGAAGCCCGCGAAATTTCTTCCATCGCCACAGTGTGTGCCAGGTAACCCATGCCGGTGCCGCCGAACTCTTCGGGAACGGAAACGCCCAGCAGTCCCATCTCGCCGAATTTGCCCCACATATCCATCGGGAAGGTGTTGTCGAGGTCGATTTGCGCGGCGCGCGGGGCGAGCGTGTCGTCGCACAGGCGTTTGACGGCATCGCGCAGGGCGTCGATTTCGTCGGAGATGTGGGTGTCGAATATCAAGGCCAATTTCTCCATTGGAGATTGGCCGCAGTCCCAGCGCAGGCTGGGACCCAGACCAAACTATTTATTGTGAAACAAGGCAACTGGATCCCTGCCTTCGCAGGGATGACGCAATTGTTTCCAAACGAGGCGGGGCTTCGCCTCTGGCTCTTGGATGGAGTGACAAAGAACTGGATCCCTGCCTTCGCAGGGATGACGCAATTGTTTCCAAACGAGGCGAGGCTTCGCCTCTGGCTCTTGGACAATTGCGTCATTTAGCCCCCATGCGGATGGCGCCATCAAGGCGGATCACGGTGCCGTTCAATACTTCGTTTTCAACGATATGTTTGGCCAGTGCAGCATATTCCTCTGGAGTCCCAAGACGGGGCGGGAAGGGCACTTGTGCACCGAGTGATGCACGAATTTCATCGCTCATGCCAGCCAGCATCGGTGTGTCAAAAATTCCCGGGGCAATGGTCATCACCCGGATGCCAAACTTTGCCAACTCGCGGGCGATTGGCAATGTCATGCCATTCACACCCGCTTTTGACGCCGCATAACCCGCCTGACCGATCTGTCCTTCAAATGAGGCGACGGAGGAGGTATTGATGATCACGCCGCGTTCCCCGGCGGCATTGGGTGTCTGGGTGCTCATGGCGTGTGCCGCCAGCCGGATGACGTTGAAGCTGCCGATCAGATTGATGCTGATGGTGCGTGAAAAATTGGCCAGCGAGTGCGGGCCGGTCTTGCCGACGACTCGTTCGCCGGGCGCGACACCGGCACAATTGACCGCACCGTGGATGCCGCCAAACGCCGACAGACATAAATCAACCGCCGCCTGCACGCTGACTTCATCGGTGACATTGGTCTCGATAAAGCGCGCTTGGTTGCCGATTGCCGCGGCGGTGGATTCGCCGCCGGCTTTGTTGATATCCGCGACAACAATATTGGCACCCTGCGCGGCAAACAGCTTTGCCGTTGCGGCACCGAGGCCCGATCCGCCGCCGGCGACCAAAAACGTATGGTTCTGAAATTGCATGAATGCCCAACCCGTAAAAACAAGACTGAGCAAAATTATAGTCGTTGGGCGTGCCGAAAAGGCCGGCAGGTGGTTTTTTAGCGGTTCCGCAAAGCGCCGGTTGGCGTGGCGCAGGACCTCATCGCCAATCCGGCAGGATTCGCGTCAGATGACCGCTGACGGATCAACCTTTGCCTTTGGCTCGCGCTTGAGCCGGGCCCAGAGATGCCTGGCGAATCCCTCCGCGTCGTCGACATAGGTATAGACCGCCGGCACCACGATCAAACTTAGCAGGGTTGACGTCACTAAACCACCGATGACGGCAATGGCCATCGGTGAACGAAATGACGGGTCGGCGCCAAAACCCATGGCAATCGGCAACATGCCAAAGCCCATTGCCAGTGTGGTCATGACGATCGGCTGGGCACGCTTGTGGCAGGCGTCGATCAGCGCATCGTGACGGGAAAGGCCGTGATCTCGTCTGGCGACGATGGCGTATTCGACTAGTAAGATCGAATTTTTGGTGACCACGCCCATCAACATCAGCAAACCAATCAGCGACGGCATCGAAAAGCTCTTGCCCGTCAATAACAACAAGATGAACGCGCCGCCAATCGACAGGGGCAGGGCCGCCAGGATGGTGAACGGCTGCATGAAGTCCCTGAATAACAACACCAGAACGGCATAGATACACAAAATGCCGATGCCCATGGCCAGTCCGAAGCTGGCAAACAACTCCTCCATCATCTGGGTATCGCCGAATTCAGCCTGCCGCACGTTTGGCGGCAGGTTTTTCATGGTAGGCAATGCCATTGCCGCCGCATACACGTTGCCAAGCTCGCTGGTGCCGAGCTCAACATCAAACGTCACCTGCCTGCTGCGGTCAAGCCGGTCGATTTGCGCCGGGCCGCTACCGACTTCGATGGTGGCGACTTGACTGAGCATCACCGGACCATTCTTGCCGGGAATCTGCAGTCGCTCGATCGCCGACAAATCAGCACGCGACGAATTTGGTAGCTGCACCCGTATTGGCACCTGCCGTTCGCTCAAATTAAATTTTGGCAGATTCTGGCTATAGTCCCCGCTGGTTGCGACACGAACAGTGTCGCCGATCGCGGCGGCGGATACGCCCAAATCCGCGGCGCGGGCAAAATCCGGTCGGACAATAATTTCCGGGCGAACCAGACTTGCGGTCGACGACACATTGCCCACCCCCGACAGCGTCCTGAGATCGCGTTCAAGTGCGCGCGATGTGGTCAACAACGCGTCCGGGTCTTCAGACTGCAACACCATTTGCATTTTGACGCCGGTATCCTGCGGTCCCACCGAGATACGCACGCCCGGCTGATTTTCAAGCAGGC
>JANOEV010000289.1:0-13996 GCA_031413695.1 Burkholderiales bacterium | reverse complement strand
GCGCAGAACGTAGAAATCCTCGCCAAATGGCACCAGCCGCAGGTCCGCACGTTCGTAGCGGCGCGAGCGCGACGATGGTGACCCGCCGCTGTGGCCGTTATCGCCCAGCGCCGCGATGCGCGACATTGACAATTCAAACTCGGTCTGCCCAAGCGCGGCAAGGTTCTTCTCGAGTTCAACAAGTTGCTGCACTGCCTCACGTCGTGCAGCGGGCGAATAAGACTTATCTTTGTCGAAAAAATCGCGCTGGAACTGGCTGAGATCTTCGCGGCGCTTGTCTGCGTCCGTCGGCGCTTGTGCAAGCGTGGTCAGCGCAACCATACAGAGCAGCACAGCGGCAAAGCCTTGAACATTTTTCATTTTGATCCCCGATACGTGATTAAAACCACCCGGCATTGTTCCGGCAATGTTTATGTTCGACGTTGCGGCGGACAAAAACAGATTCAGTGAGACCAATCACGTACGGCGTGCATCGTGGTTAGACGTTGAACGCATCATCTCAACCCGACAGGGTAACGGGCGCGCCTGTGAAGATACGAGCATTCACGGGCGTTTCAACGCATTTTTGGCTGAAACGGCCTGTCCTGTAACGGGTTTTAAAGCGCGGAAACGCGATCCACCCGAAGTAGCCAGCTGGTTTCACCGCGCACCAGTTGGTATTGCAGCTGGCGTCAACAACCCCAATTGCGCCGCCACATTGGCCGTGCGGCGCGCATCGACCTAGCGAATTTCTCGTGACCACTCACTGAACCCAAATACGCAGGGCTTGCCATCTTCGATTTCAAGCGTAATGTTGACGAACAGTTGGTGCGGTGTTTTGTGCCATGTCTTTTTGGGGTCAAGTTGTTCACTTGCCTTGAAGGTGAGCATCAACGGCGAACCGGGTGGCTCAAGTGCGTCGAGCCGGACTTTTCGCGCGGCCCACGCCTTGCTGTCGTTTTTTGCCATGGCCTGTCCCTGTGGCTGCGAGAGCATTTGACGTGTGCGCAGGCAGGTCATGTCGCGGTAATCCATCATGCGGCCTTCGGTATAGGCGGCAAACGCATTGCGGGCGAGCGGCTCGTAGTCACTTTTCACGGCGGCGCTGCGTTTGGCATCTTCTTGTTTGGTCACCACCGTGCCCGGACTGATGAGATCGGCGCGCTTTGGCGGCGGCGCGACCACGGTTGCGCCGCCCTTTTTCTGGACGTCATCATCACACGGGCGCTCCTGGTAGGTTGTCTTGCCATCAACCACGCACTTGAACGCTGCGTGCGCATTCGCGCTCATTAGCAGCGCCGCCACACACCCGCTTAGCATTTGGCTTTTCATTTTTCCCCCGCTGAAGTAATTGTCATTACGGCATGATGCTGCACGTTATAGACTTTACCCGCTGTATCACGCAGCAGGCAAGCACAAGCATGCATGAAACCGGTGAGGTTGGTCGGCATAGGGTGCACGCTGCGATTGATACGTAAAGAATGCAATCAGTTCGATCCCTGCATCCCACCCCATTTCCACGACGAGGACATCCAATGAATCAACGCGCCACATTCAACAAACGCCTGGACGGAAAAGTCGCCATCATTACCGGTGCGACCGGCGGCATTGGTGAAGCAACCGCCAGACTGTTCCTTGATGAGGGTGCAAGTGTCATGCTTGTCGCGCGCTCGGCAGACAAACTGAAAGAGACCCGCGATCGATTGTCGGCGACGTCGGCAATGGCGCACTTCGTTGCGGACGCCGCCGATGAAACGGCAATGGAAGCCGCGGTCGCCGCCACGGTGAAGGCGTTTGGCGGCGTTGACATCCTGCTCGCCAATGCCGGTATGGAGGGGCCCGTGAGGCCCATCGAAGCACAAACCATGGCGGATTTTGAGCAGGTGTTGCGGACCAATGTCATCGGCGTTTGGCTGGCCATGAAATACTGTGTCGAGCCAATGAAAGCGCGCGGCGGCGGTTCGATGATTGCGCTGTCTTCAATTGCAGGCATGGCCGGCGCGCCCGGCTTGGCGCCCTACGTTGCCAGCAAGCATGCCGTCTACGGTCTGGTCAAGACGGTGGCGCTGGAACTGGGTGCTGCGAACATTCGCGTCAATGCCATCGGCCCCGGCCCGATCGACAACCGCATGATTCGTTCGATCGAAACACAAGCGTCGCCGGATAATCCAGACGCGGTGCGTGAATACTTCACCAGCAAGATTGCGATGCAGCGCTACGGCACCAATGAAGAAGTCGCGAAGCTCGCGTTGTTTCTCGGAAGCGATGATGCTTCGTACTGCAGCGGCGGGATTCACATGATTGACGGCGGGTTTACGGCGGCGTAGGTTTGGCGGCGTGGTGGCCATGCGCATGGCTTCTGCCGGCATATTCTTGCTTGACGAATATCGATAGCGGACCGACTGGGCGGCAACGATCACAATAACAACGTAAAGTTGGCGTCATTAAAAGCAGATCACCGCATAAACGGACCACGATTGGTGCCGCGCAAGGGTGATGCCCGAACGAAAGCAAACCATGTCTAAACCATTTCGATTGCATCGTGCGCGCCTGGAGACATTGGTCGATGGTGTGTTTGCCATCGCCATGACAATTCTTGTGTTGGAGCTCAAGGTGCCGGAGCTGATTGACCGCAATTCCACCGGCGAGCTCATGTCGGCGCTGGCGCATCACGGTTCTGTGATTGCCGCGTATTTTTTCAGCTTTGGCATGCTTGCCGTGTTTTGGGTATGGCATCACCGCTTGGCGGCAACACTGCATGAAATTGACCTGCCGCTGTTGGTGTGCGCGATTGCCTTGCTTGCCATGGTTTGTTTTTTCCCGTTTGCGACGGCGTTGCTTGGGCGTTACCCGGTAAATTTCGGCGCACTGCTGGTTTACATATCGGTGCTGGGTACGATTATTCTGTTGCAAACACTGTTCTTCCGAATCGCCATCCGTCGTGGCATGATTGTCGATACCATCCCCAGGCGGGATATCCTGGCGGCGCATGGCAGCAATGTGCTCGGCTGTGGCATTTTTTGTCTGGCGCTTATTCCAACCGGCCTGCGCCTGAACGCCTATGCCGCGATCGGTTGTGCGGTGTTGGGCGGCCTGCTGGTCTGGCGTGCGATTGTGATTTCGCGCTCGTAGTCAGGGAAACCCCCGGGGACCGCGATCAGATTGTGTTGAACAGGCTGAGCAAACGCAGCGGTTTCAGTCTGTGCAATTGCTGTTGGTCGCTTGTCGTTTTATGAGCGCGTTCAAGAATCAATAAACAACATTCGTGAATTTCCGATAGCATGACCCACGGCCCGCAACGTTTTCTGGATTCGTGTTGGCCTGTGGTCTGATGCCAACCGCAAAAATCCTGAGTTCCAATCGGAGAGAATCCATGAAAACATTTCGCATTCTTGCGCTGCTATTGAGTGTTGCCGCGGCAGCGTTGCCCGGCTTGGCGAACGCGCAGGCTTACCCCAACAAGCCGGTTCGTCTGTTGGTACCTTTCGCCCCGGGTGGTACCACCGACCTGTTGGCGCGCATCATTTCCGAGAAGATGGGTGCGGCGCTGGGTCAAATTGTTCTTGTGGAAAACAAAGCCGGTGCCGGCGGTGCAGTTGGTGCGGCCGAGGTTGCCAAATCACCACCTGATGGTTATGTGCTGCTCATGTCGTCGGTTTCGACGATGGCTGCCAATCCTGCGATCAACCCCGCCACGCCATACGATCCGGTCAAAGACTTTGTTCACATCATTAACGTGGCCGCAACGCCTAATGTCATTGCAGTCAATCCGTCGTTTCCGGCCAAAGACTACAAGAGCTACATTGATACGCTGAAAAAGGATCCCGGCAAGCATAGCTATGGCACCGCTGGAAACGGCACCGTCGGCCACCTGCTGGCCGAGCTGTTCAAGAGCGCCGCCAAGGTTGAGGTCACCCACATTCCCTATCGCGGTTCTGGTCCGGCGTTGAATGACGTGGTGGCGGGGCAGCTGCCGATCATTGTCGATAACGTCCCGTCGACGCTGCCCTTCATCAAAGACAAACGTTTGGTTGCCATCGTCGTGGCGGCACCTGCACGTATCGCCAGCTTGCCAGATGTGCCGACATTCGCCGAAGTGGGGCTGGAGTCGGTCAACCGCATGTCGTTTCTGGGTGTGTCCGCGCCAAAAGGTACGTCCAAGGATGTCGTCGACAAATTGCACGCGGCGATCAAGGTCGCCTTGGCAGACGCAAGCGTGAGGGCGCGCATCGAAGCCACCGGCGCCATCGTGGTCGGCAATTCCGCCGACGACTACCAGAAGCAGGTGAGGGACGAATTGGCCATCTACAAACGTGTGGTGCTTGAGCAAAAACTGAAACTGGAATAGCCCGCTGCAAAGATGCAAGCGTAGAAATTGGCGGCATGCCGCGATGTTTTGCCCTCCAGGCGAGACAATGGCGATCTGTCATCTTTTGTTTCCCAGGAACACATGCGACCCAGAAACCCGGTTCAGTTTGGCATTCCCCGCAGTCCGATAGTGGGACGAACGCATCGGACCTGGGCGAACGCTGCACCAGCACTGCTGATGGTGTGCGTTGCTGCCATGGTGCGCCCCGCCGCTGCCGGCGAACAATCGTTTGTCTGGCCGCACGGCGCCAAGGCAGCGGTAAGTCTGGCCTACGACGATGCGCTTGACAGTCAGCTCGACACGGCCATCCCGGCGCTCAACAAGGCCGGCCTCAAAGCCAGCTTCTACCTGACGTTAAGCAGCAAGACGGTGAATCAACGTATGGCCGAATGGCGTGCGGCTGCCGCACAAGGGCACGAACTTGCAAACCACACGTTATTCCACCAATGCTCGCGCGCCGCACCCGACCGCAAATGGGTTACCGCAGAAAATGATCTGGATCGCATCAGTGCCACCCAACTGGCCGCGCAGATCCGGGTTGGCAATACCCTGCTGCACGCAATCGATGGCCGGCGCGACCGGACCTTCACGGCACCGTGCGGCGATCTCAAGGCCGGTGGCGAAAACTACCTTGACCTGATCAAGAGCGACTTCGTGGCGGTGAAGGCCGAAGCAGGTGATATCGTGGTTGACATGGCAACACTTGACCCGTATGCAGTGCGCGTATTCGCGCCGTCTGACAAGAGCGGCGCTGAGCTGATCGCGCTGGTCAAGCGCGCGGCGCGCGCGGGCACCATGGCCAATATTACGTTCCATGGCATCGGTGGCGACTACCTGAGTGTGTCCAGGCAGGCGCACGAGGAGTTGTTGCGCTACCTCGCGGCGAACCGGCATATCTATTGGACCGATACGTTCATGAATATCATGCTGCATGTCAAAACCAAACGCGACGTGAACTTGGCGGCGCCAACCGCACCAAAGTAGTCGGTCGTCGAACCATCGTGGTCTGTCATTCTTTGCGGCGAAACTGTTGTCGAAAAAGGCACGACGCGTTACAGTTCACACCACACCCTTTGCCAGGAATCGCCATGCAGCCACGTTTTGTCCGCCGTCTATCGGCCACCATGTCCGGGTGGATTGTCGCGGTCGCACTTGCTGTGTCGATGGCTGGCGGCGTTGGTGCAACTGAGCAACCCGCGTTAAAGGTCAAAAAAGGTGATGTGCCGCCCGCCCCGCTGGGACTCACGCGGGACGGCAAACTCGTTGAAACGACACAATTTGCCGGGAAAGTTGTGGTGGTGACGTTCTGGGCAACATGGTGCGCGCCCTGCCGCGCCGAAATCGCCTATCTTGAGGCACTGCAACGCAAGGTCTCCAAGGATATTCTGCAAGTCGTGGCAATCAATATCGAAGAGCGCGATGTGTTTCGCGAAGCCTTTCGCAAAATGAGCGAATACAAAATCCTCCTCGCCAACGACCGCGACAAACGTTACGCCGGCGCCTTTGGTGTCAACGGTATTCCGCACATGCTGATCATCGGCAAAGACGGCAGGGTCGCCGCTGTGCACCGCGGGTATTCAGAGGCATTCATCCCAATGCTGGCCGAGCAAATCGTCGCCGAGCTCTACGTCGGTGTGACGCCGGCCGAAAAAGCCAACGACACGCCGGTCGTGCGCGCGCCGGGCTGATGCCAAACCAACAGTCGCGGGCGACCGTCGCTCGATCGTTCCTTCTCCTGCTTGTGTTGGCCTGCGGTTTTCTCGCCTCTTGTTCAAAACAAGATCAGCCACCAACCGCTTCGGCAAAATCGCCGTCCATCAGCAATGCCGGGCGGCCCGCGGCGAAGGTCATTGACTTCAACGAGGAGCCGCCCGAGTCTGTCTTGCGCGAATTCATGTTTCATCAGTACGCACTGCTCGAGGCGGCCGGCGGGTTGCCGGTCACGGTGACGGCTCTCGGCAAAAGCGGCACGATCCGCGCGAGGCTTTACGAGGTTCGAAAGGATAATTGCAAGCCTCAGGTTATTGAGCCGAAAGACGTTTGGGAATGCTCGGTCAACCTGAAGGTCGATATGTGGTGGGACGGCCGTCCGGAACCGGGAAAACCCGGCGATGACAGCAAACGTATTGCGGTGATCAAAGATGAAAACGGTGTTTGGGTTGACTGTTCCTTTCAGAACGGGCGCGGCAGCATTTGCCAGCGCGGCAGGGCGTTACCTTAGCCGGCATACAGCAGATCCTATCGGCAAACAATCGACAGCGCAGCGCGATTGTTTGCCGTTAGGCTAATATCCACCGGCATCTCTGGATTTTTCTGCCTGAAAATATCCGTATTTCCTGACGTTTTGCCATTTGTCTGCATGCGTTTGTTTGCACCATCACCAATCACCGGCCACAACCAACATGCATGCAAAATCCGCACCGCCCGGCAAACGCGCCAAACGCGCGAAGCAAGAAATACCACCCGCAATTCGAAAGCCGGCCCTCGAAAAACTGAGCCTTCACCCGCGCAATCGCCATCGTGGTCGTTACGATTTTGCGCAACTTGTTGTCGCATTGCCGGCGCTTCAAGAATTTCTTATCCCAAACCCGTTTGATGCCAACGAATTGACCATCGACTTCGCCAACCCCGCCGGTGTGATGGCGCTGAACGCCGCGCTGCTGAAAGCGTTTTACGAGGTTGACGCGTGGAGCGTTCCGCCGGGTTATTTGTGTCCGCCGATTCCTGGCAGGGCGGATTATGTCCATCATGCCGCGGATCTGCTCGCCATCGACCACGCCGGCACCATCCCGCGCGGGCCGGCTGTGCGTGTGCTCGATATCGGTGTTGGCGCGAATTGTATTTATCCGTTGATCGGCCACCATGAGTATGGTTGGCGCTTTGTGGGGAGTGACACCGATGCGGCCGCACTCGCCGCCGCACAGCAGATCGTTGATGACAATACCGGCCTCGCGGCGGCGATCGAATTGCGTCTGCAGTCGTCAGCGCAGAAGATTTTTGCGGGCATTCTCGCACCGGATGATCGTTTCGACCTGGTGCTTTGTAATCCGCCGTTCCACGCCTCGGCACGCGAAGCCGAAGCCGGTGCGACGCGCAAATGGAAAAACCTGGGCAAGGCGGGCAAATCAAATCCCAAGCTTAATTTTGGCGGTCAGGCGGCCGAGCTTTGGTGCGACGGTGGCGAGGTCGGGTTTGTGTGTCGAATGGCGTTTGAAAGTGCGGCGTGCGGCGCGCAGGTGGGGTGGTTCAGTGCGCTGGTGTCTCGCGAAGAAAATCTGCCGGCAATTTATGCGGCGTTACGGGACGTGGGTGCACGACGGGTGGAAACCATCGACATGGCACAAGGCCAGAAGAAGAGCCGACTCGTCGCATGGCGGTTCGAATAGGCCGTAAGGTGATTCAAGCGGCCGAACAAAAAATCTCCCGCCCATGCTGCTGCTAAAACTGACACTCGTCCCGTTGTTTCTGGCGATCATTTCGCTCGCCGGAAAACGCTTCGGGCCGAGTTTTTCGGGTTGGCTCGCCGGGCTGCCGGTGGTGGTGGGGCCCATCCTGTTTTTATTGAGCCTCGAACAGGGGGCAACCTTCGCGGCCGCTGCCGCCGTATCGACGCTGGCGTCGGTGTCGACAGTCATCGCATTTGGTGTGGCCTACGCTTGGGCGGCGCGTCTGTCCAAAGGTAAATTTGGATGGATCATTGCGACGATATCTGGCTTGCTCGCATGGTTTGTGATGGCGTTTATTGTGTCGAGTATTCCGTTTACCATCGGTGTCGCCGCATTGGTGGCACTGTTGTCGCTATTGATCGCACCAGTCTTGTATCCACCACAACCGGCGATAACCACGCCCAGTCCATTGCCGGTGACCGAGTTGCTCGCGCGCATGGCTGCCGGGGTAGTCCTCACACTGGTGGTCACGGGCGCGGCACAAACGCTGGGTCCGGCGTGGAGCGGCATCGCCGCACTGGCGCCATTGTTATCACCCATTCTCGCGATTTTTACGCATCGCCGCTCAGGGAGCGCACACGCGATTGCCTTGTTTCGCGGCCTGGTACGCGGTGTCTATTCGCTGGCGACATTCTGTTTTGTGCTGGCGTGGCTGCTGGTTCAACAAGGTATTGCGCAGGCCTTTTTGTTGGCGGTCGCCGCGGCGCTCATTGTGCAGGCCGCCACGTTTCTGATGCGGCGGCGCGCGTAATAGTACCTCGTCACCGGTCCCGTCTGCTGGAATAGAAACTAGTCCAGCTGCAACTTTCTGTCCTTGATGAGTTTTGCCCATCGCTCGCTATCGGCTTTGACAAAGGCCGCAAATTCGCTCGGGCTGGCGCTGCGCACTTCCGCGCCCGCACCGGCAAACTTGGCCTTTACATCGGCGCGCCCCAACACCATCGACAGTGCGGCCGCGAGCTTGGAAACAATTTCCGGTGGCATGCCGGGTGGCCCCACCAGTCCTTGAAAGCCGACGGTCTCCATCGCCGATAAACCAAGTTCACGCACCGTCGGTACGTCAGGCATTTGCGGGTCTCGCACCGGTCCGGTCACCGCCAGTGCGCGGAGTGTCCCGCCCTTGACCTGCGGCTGCAACACCGTGCCGGCGTCGATCAGCACATGGGTCTGCCCACCGATCAGATCTTGCAACGCCGGTGCACTGCCTTTATATGGAACATGGGTCATGTCGAGGCCGGTTGCCTGATTCATTAACTCGCCGTTGAGGTGGGTGGATGTGCCGTTACCGCCGGATGCAAAATTGACCTTGCCGCTGTTGGCGCGCGCCCACGCGATAAATTCTTTTAAGTCTTTTGCGACGTGATCTTTTTTCACCGCAACCACAAAGGTCGATTGGCTGATCTGGCCGATGTAGGTGAACTGTCGCTGCGGATCGTACGGCTGTTGCTTGAGCATGTAGGGGGCGATGGCGAACGGCCCGGTATTGGCCACCAGCAATGTGTAACCGTCGGCGGCGGTGCGGGTCAATTCAGTGGCGGCCAACATGCCGCTCGCGCCCGGTTTGTAGTCGACCACCACCTGCTGCTTGAGCGCCTCCGTCAGCGGTGCCTGGATGGTTCTTGCGGTGAAGTCGATGCCGCCGCCCGGCGGATAGCCCACCACCAGTTTGATGACCTTGGCAGCCGGCCACGCCGATTTGCCGTCTGCGGCGGGGGTCTGGCCGCCGGCAGTGTGTGCGACCACAAGTGAGATACAAAGGGCCAGTAATGTCTGTGAACGGCGGGATAGATTCATGTGGAAATCCCCTTTTTCGGTTGCTTGGTCAAGTCGACAGAATAACGCGATCGACAAATTTTTGAGGCGTTGTGACCACCCAAAAATTATATCTTCGCCGACCGGCGCTGATCGGCCTTCATCAATAGCCACGCCGTCGGCGGAAACGTCAGCCATGGCGTGAAATAGAAGACCGTGAGATACCAATACTTGACCAGGTAACCCGCCCCCTGACCAAGGTAAACGCCGCAGTACAGTGTATCCAACATCGCAAACGGGACGGTGTAATAAAACGATACCCAGATTGCGCGTGACATGCGGGTTCCCGGACGCCCCCGCATTAGCACATACAGCGCGAACAATGAAATCACCACCGACAGCAGTGTGCAGCCGACACCGATCATCAACGTCGAATACTGCTGGTAATAATCCGGCAACCCCAGCACCCAAAATGCCGCCCACACCACGACGCCTTGCATCAACAAATTCAGATGATTGCGGATTGGCATGAGGGCGACTCTCAGTAAGTTGGACAGCGGCTGATGCCATTATAGGCAGCCGAACGCCGTCGCATCATCGTGACAGGTTGACGATTGACATGGGCGGCGCATGACGCGTGGACCAAACCGCGCGATAATCTTGATCAATATATTTTTTCAAATGCAATCCGGGGGCAGCCATGCATCAAACCGTTTACCGTTTTTGGTTCGACGAAATCACCCCCGCACAACGCTGGAAGGTCGACCCCGCCTTTGATCAACTTATCTGCGGGCGTTTCGCTGTGCTGCATGAACAGGCCAATCGTTGCGAACTGTTTGCTTGGCGGCACGAACCAAAAGGGCGGTTGGCCGAGATCATCGTGCTTGATCAATTTTCACGCAATATGCATCGCGGAACTGCCGCCGCATTTGCCAGCGATGCGTTGGCGCTGGCGTTGGCACAGGAGGCGGTGGCGGTTGGTGCCGATCAGGCATTAACAGCGGAGGAGCGGGTATTCATGTACATGCCGTTTATGCACAGCGAATCAAAGGTCATTCACGACGTTGCGCTCAAATTGTTTGACGCCAATGGCATCCAGAACAATCTCGACTTTGAACGCCGCCATCAAGCCATCGTTGATCGTTTTGGCCGTTACCCGCATCGCAACGACATGCTCGGTCGGGTTTCGACGGCTGAAGAGATCGAATTCCTCAAACAACCGGGCTCGAGCTTCTGAAGCGACAGCCCCGGTCATATTTGGCGACGAGGCATTGCGCTACGGTTTGGTCAGCGGCACCATGATGCTGGCGGACATTTCATCCATCATTCGCCGGCCGAGTTTGTGCCCGACCTCGACTGATTGGCGAAAATGTACACCACCCCAAATGCGTGCATAGCCGAGCTCCCGCCCCATTGCTTCGCCGTCAGACCAACTGCGCTTGACGCCAATGGCGCTATTGTTCATGACCAACGGTACGGTATCCGGACCACCGTTAAAAATCTCGATATGTCGGGCCATCACGCCGCCGGCAACGCCGCTGCCGGAAGGGTAATCCGGGTTCGGTGGATTGCGTAGCAGCGGTTCCCATTTGTCATCTTTCACGGCGGGATCGGCGAACCTGCCGCGAATCGCGTTGTACGGGCGCCAGTAGACATACTTGTCCTTGAATGTGTCATAGACAATTCGCGCATCGTATTCACCAATATCAGCGAGCGCCAGCATACGCGCAGTGTCGAGCGCCGAGAGGCGGCGCTTTTCCGCGATTGCTTTGAAAATGCCCTGATCATTTTCGTCGCCAGAGTTCCAAAAAATTGCCGCAACCGACTGGTCGGCGGTACGTGTTGTGCTGTTGCGCGCGCCGAGCGATTTCACTTCAAGTATGTCGCGTTTGGCGGCGACGCTGTCAGGTGCCAGTGGCGGGCCGGGATCATACGCGGCGGTGGATGCGATACCGTAAGGGCGCATACGGGCGATGAAAAAACTCGAGACCGTCTTTTGATCTGGCGTGAGTTCATATACGCCGGCCGCCGGCTCGCGCTTGGTTAATTCCACACGGCTCAAGTCGTCTTCCGCTCGCATCGCAAGCATAGCCAGTGCAGCGCGGCGACCCAGCGCGATCCCTTTCACCTTTGCCGAGCCATCGGGGACTTTCTTCAACTCATCCTGATAGGCTCGATCGAGTTGCACAGCGTCCACGCCCGGCGTGACCGAGAGCACGGTCTGGTATGCGGCGGCGATTGCCGCGGCTGGTGCGGCGTCGGCAACAATCGGCAGGGCGGCGCCATAGGATGAATAACGCGGCGTGATGGTGTTGAGCGCATTAAACGTCGCCAACCCAACGATGATGCCGGCGCGCGCGCGCTGCCCGCCAGACGCACCACCCAGCACTCTTTGCCGGGTTGCATCCCAATCAAATTGCGGGCTCAATGTCGCCTGGGTTGCCGATTGAGCCGTTGGCGGCACTACCGACTGGGTCGGCGATTGTGCGACTGCAACATCCGCAAAAACTGAAAGCACGGCGGCAGCAACAAAGTGAAGTGGCGGGCGATAGTGTGCGCAGGACATAAACTGGTCTCCCCGAGTTTTTGCCATGTTACTGGATTCGGCAATTCGCCGCTTTGTTTCCGCGCAGGCGCGTTTCGTCCGACGACAAATTCTGCGCTAGCATGGGTAATGCCACTTTTCGGAAGGACCAAACATGCTTGGTGCCACCTGCCATTGTGGCGACGTTTGTGTGACCGTGCCACGCAAACCGCGCCGCCTGACCAGTTGTAATTGTTCGATCTGTCATCGGCTCGGTGCGTTGTGGGCCTATTACCCGGCGGCCAGTGTGAAGGTTGATGCCAAGCGGGGTGCGACCGAGGAATACGTGTGGGGAGACAAAATGCTCAAGTTCGTCCGCTGCAAAACCTGTGGATGTGTCACGCATTGGGCATCGCTAACGGTCACCGCCACCAGCCGCGTCGGCGTGAATGCGCGTGGCTTTGCGCGCGAGGCGATAGACGGCATTCGGATTCGGCGCTTTGACGGTGCGGCGACATGGAAATTTCTGGACTAGCCATGTCGGATTCACTGCCGCCATTGCCGGAGACGCCCGTCGGCAGATACCGACACTACAAAGGTGGCGAATACGAAGTCATTGGTGTCGCGCGGCACAGCGAAACACTGGAAGCGTTGGTGGTGTACCGGCCGTTTTACAACGCGTCGGGCTGGTGGGTGCGCCCACACGCGATGTTTTTTGGTGAGCTTGAGATCGACGGCATTTCTCGGCCGCGGTTTATCCGCATCGACGGTTGATTGAACCGTCGATATTTTTATACCCCCAAGGACGGCGATTGAATATTCAACTGACCAATCAAAATCGTTATGCGTTTGTGGCGCTGGTCGCGCTGGCCGGAACCGCGCACCTTTCGTGGGAATTTTTCCACGGTGGTGTGATCAGCCATCATTTTTTGGCGCGTGCGGATATGCCGTCGATCTCCAACTGGTGGGGGTTGTTGTGGCTGCCGGTGCTGGCGTGGTTCGCCACCGGCCGCGCGCGGCGGCGGTTGGCAACGGCGTCGGGTGGTAATGCCGCAGCGACCAACATTCCCGCCGGTGTGGCGATTGGTTTTTTTGGCGCGCTGTTGTTTGCCGGCGCGCTGGCGTTCGCGTTTGCAAACGGATACCCCAATGCGGCGGAATATTTGTTTCAAGCGATATTGTTGTTGGCGATATTGCTGCCAGTGTATCGCGCCGAGTGTGTATTGGGGTTCGTGCTGGGCATGACCGTGGTGGTTGGTGCGGTACTGCCGACGATTATCGGCACCGTGATCGCGGCATTGTCGGCGATCGTTCATCCGCTCATTCGTCCGTTTCTGGTGCGACTGTGGCGACGGTTTAAATAGCCGGGATTGGTATATCAGCGGTTGACCGCCCGGCGGTTGGCATATGGCGGCGCGCGAATCTTGTTAGACTGGCACATCACTTTTTTGGGCAGGGGGCATCATGGCGCGACGATTTTTTCGGCTGATCGGAATGTTGGTTGTGGCCGTCGCCGGTTTGGTGCCGACCCTTTCCGTCGCGCAGCAAGCCGTGGCTGCGCCCGAGACGGTTGTTCATTTCGCCGACACGCTCGGCGGCCGCTACATGGTGCAACCCAATCTGACCTATTCGATTGCCAATAACGTTGAACTCAAGGTCGACTTGTATTTACCGCAAAACACCACCGGGCCGGTGCCGCTGGTGATGTTTTTTCACGGCGGCGGTTGGGTCGAGGGGCGTAAAGAGAGTGCGGTGTTGTATTTGCTGCCATATTTGCAAATGGGTTTTGCGGTTGCCAATGTCGCCTACCGTCTGGGACGTGTTTCACCGGCGCCCGCCGCCCCAACAACCGCGACTGGTGGCCTAATCAATTGAAGTTGAACATCCTTCGCCAACACTCTTCACTATCAAACCCGATGGGCGAGT
>JANOEV010000288.1:0-4008 GCA_031413695.1 Burkholderiales bacterium | reverse complement strand
GGCTGCCTGCCTCCATCTTCACGCGCCAGCAGTTTGGGCGACCCGCTGGTGTCGATGATTTCCGCGCGCACGTGAATCGACACGGCGCCTATTTTCGGCTCGAGCCCGTGTTGAATCGCGTTCTCCAACAGTGTTTGCAATAACAACGGCAGGATCTTGACGTTTGCCGCCCCCTCGGCCATTTGTATATCGGTCGAGAGCCGATCGCCCATGCGCAATTTGGCCAGCGCGAGATAAGCGCGGGCGAGCTCAAAATCCTCGACGACTGTGGTGCGGTCGGCGCGCAGTGATTTCAAGCTTGCACGCAAAAAATCCGACAGCTCGTCGGCCATCTTTTCCGCCGATGCCGGATCGGTGGCAATCATCGACTTCAAATGCGCGAGGGTGTTAAAAATAAAGTGCGGCTCAATTTGTGCCTTGAGGGTTTGTAACTGCGCCTCGGCGAGTTGCCGCTTTTGTTCGGTGTGTTCGATGCGGGTGGCGAGATTGCGCTGAGTATCATAGGCGCGTGCATCAAGCAGATGCAGAAATATGATCGAGACAAAAAACACCAGGATGGCGTCGTCGGCCGGGTAGCCCGCCCATCTGGCATAACCGGTACTAAAACAGACGGCGGCAAAGACGATGCCCAGCCACAGTCCGTTGGAAAACTGCCATACGACCGGGCGCGGCGACATGACCCGCAAACGATTGCTCCGCTGTAGTGCGATGATACAAATGACGGCGTACGCCATCGCGACGGTCATGCCCAACTGTGTTGCCTTTTGCGGCATCACAAGCGCGAACAGCAAAAATAACGCAGAGCCGGCAAATCCACCAAGCTGAAACATCCGTGCATCGCGAATGCCACGCAGCCAATACCGATTCAAGTCGGCGCGATTGCGGATGATGTCAATCGCCGGGCGCCAATGGGCGTCAAAAACCTGCCATTCCGGTAAGCCGATACGCACGCGCTCCTGCTGATTCCAGTCAGCAAGCGCCTTGATGCACAGCCACCCGGCAATACCGGCAATGGTCCAAATGGCAAATTGTGCCGGCAACGCAAGCGCGAGGAGTTTTTCCGCGGGGCTCGCAATATGCGACGCGATCGCCAGCCCCGCCAGGGTCATAAAAATACCCAAACTCATCGACAACTTCAACGTGCGGAACACCCAGTAGCCTTCGTCGGCACCCCATAGCGGTGGCGGCGTCTCCGGGCGAAAACGCAAATACTGCCTGTACCAAAACGGCGCAACGACCTTGGCCGAAATTTCGTACTGGCCTAGTACGTCGATGGCGGTTTGGACTTTGGGCGGCAATGTCATGAAAATTCCCCGTATGAATGATGGGGTGGATTTTGCTGGCGATTCGATCATATAAGGACTTGCTGCGACAAACACCGCCAAATCAAGGCTGAATCCAGCCTGCCGCCGATAGGCTAAGCACCAACCGGCTGACCAATCGCTTCTAGTTTCTCGCTGGTTGACAGCCATTCCCACTCAACATCACTGATTGCACCGGCCACCTCACCCTGGCGCTTGAGCATTTGTGGCTTCTTGTCAACGGGGTATCGAAATTTCAAACGCCATTTTTCAGGAATCCTGAATGTATCCGATGATCGTCAAGCGGTCAAACGCGCACGCAACCTCTAAAAACCCATGGTTCACTCTACATCGCTGACGCTTTCCAGTCCGGCGCGTCTGCATTCGCTGCCGCCGACATTTGGAGAAGGGGCAATACGCGCATGCGAGAGCCGCCGTGCACTGTCGAATGGCAGACAAATAAATTTGTAAGGCCGCGCGGCATGCGCAGACTTACGTGTTGAAGCGTAATTCCAACGCTCAAATTCAAAACACTAACTATTCAATTCATCAGGAGTAATTTCTCATGTCAACCCCATCTGTAAAGCCGTTGGCTTTGATTGCGGTCGCCGCTGCAGCTTCGCTTTTGGCGGGCTGCGCCTCTGCGCCGAGCGCGATCGGACAATCCGAAGGTACAACCTACACCATCACCGTCAAAAACGACATGGCCGCAGAACGCCTCGCGCCGATCCTGATCGTCGGCGACGGCGATGATGCAAAGATTTGGGTCGGTCGCTACGTTTCAAAAGAAGCCCGCACACAGTTCACGACCGGCAACCCAGACCCGCTAGCGGCTCAATTGGGCGGTGATCAGGCGCAACCAGGGAAGCTGGCGTCCAAAAGTGAAATTACGTTCACGTTCAAAAGTAAGGCCGCCACTGCCCGCATTACGGCGATGGTGCACCCGGATGTGACGCCCGACAACTACGTGACAGCGAAACTGGATCTGCGCAAACCCGGCACCGTTGCGCTGGAACGCTTTGATATTGGTGACGATGAAAAGCGGATGACTGTGGCGCGCGTTGGTCAGGTCGGCACGGTGACGTTTTCGGCAAAATAAGTTGCGTTTATACCTTGTGGGCTTTTTTGCAAAACCCTGTTACTTGCAATTGCTTGTTATTACTTGCGATGACTAAGAGCCCCAGGTGATTTTATTTTTGGCGTCCTTCTCGTGCGAAAAGTGACGACGACGCAACGCCCCCCGCGCCAAGCTCGGTAAGGGGGCGCTGCCGTTGTCACGTATTCAAGCTTTGACCGATGGGCTAGGCGCCTGCCGGTTGGCCGATCGCTTCTAGTTTCTCGCTGGTTGACAGCCATTCCCACTCAACATCACTGATTGCACCGGCCACCTCACCCTGGCGCTTGAGCATTTCCTGCAATTGCGGTTTCTTGTCGTCGGTGTAGGCGTTTTCGTCGGCTAACCACGCTTCGATAGTGCTGCGTTCGGTGGTGAAGGCCTTGAGTTTGCTGTCGAGTTCGGCGAGTTTTTTCTCCAACGGCTTGCGCGCCGCCGCGAGGCGTTGACGTGAATCGGCTTCGACGCGCTTTTGCTCCTTGCGATCCGCAGGTGAGGTTGTGGCAACCTCGACTATTGGCGGGGGTTTTGGGGCATTTTTTGCTGGTTCTGCCCGCCCTTCCTTGGGTTTTGCATCACGATATTCCTTGAAACCCTTGGCCTTGGCGGTGGCGTATTGTTTTGCCCATTGTTTGTAGTCATCAAGATCGCCGTCAAATTCTTTGACCTCGCCGTCTGCAACCAGCCACAGCTGATCGGCGGTCGCTTTTAATAAATGCCGATCATGCGCCACCACCACCAGCGTGCCTTCAAATTCTTGCAACGCTTCGGCGAGCGCTTCGCGCATGTCGATGTCGAGGTGATTGGTCGGCTCATCGAGCAGCAACAGATTTGGTTTTTGCCAGACGATCAGCGCCAACGCGAGACGCGCCTTTTCGCCACCGGAGAATGGGCCGACCGGTTCATCACAACGTGAGCCGCGAAAATCGAAGCCGCCGAGGAAGTTGCGAAACTCCTGCTCACGCGTGGTCGGGTCGAGGCGTTTGAAATGCATCAGCGCCGACTCATCGGTGCGCAGCTGCTCAATCTGGTGCTGCGCGAAGTAGCCGATCTTCAAGCCCTGACCTTCGTAGCGGCCGCCCTTTTTCTGCGCCAGTGTTCCAGCCAGTGTTTTCACCAGCGTCGATTTACCCGCGCCGTTGGGGCCAAGCAGACCGATTTTGTCGCCGTAAAACAACCGCCACTCAACGTGTGGCAGGACGGTTTTTGAATCGTAGCCGAGTGCGGCCTCTTTTAAGTGCAACAGCTGTCGCGGCGCGGCAGCCGGTTTGCGAAACGAAAATTCAAACGGCGAATCAACGTGTGCGGCGGCGATGATTTCCATCCGCTCGAGCGTCTTGATGCGGCTTTGCGCCTGCTTCGCCTTGGTCGCTTTTGCCTTAAAGCGATCAATAAAACTATGCAAATGCGCAACCTGGCGTTGCTGCTTGACGTGCTGCGCTTGCTGGTTGGCGAGCTGCATGGCGCGGGTACGCTCGAACGTCGAATAGTTGCCGGTGTATTGGTTGAGCTTTTGATTTTAAACGTGCACCACCTGATTGACCACCGCGTCGAGAAAATCGCGATCGTGGGTGATCAGAAATAGCGTGCCAC
>JANOEV010000287.1:0-2874 GCA_031413695.1 Burkholderiales bacterium | reverse complement strand
GCTCCAGCCAGACGGGTGTCGCGGAGCACCTCCTCGCTCCGGGTTGCGCGATTCCGGATGGTCAGACGAGCGTGACGGTGCACGCCCTCAACATCGACCTCTCGACACCGGTACGCCGCGTTGGTAGATTGCGGCGTACCTTTCATCCAGGTGCCAACAACCCTGCTCGCGCAAGTTGATTCCTCGGTCGGTGGCAAGACTGCCATCAATCATCCGCTGGGAAAAAACATGATTGGCGCGTTTTACCAGCCAAAAATGGTCCTGATCGATACCGCCACACTTTCAACACTGCCGGAACGTGAATACCGGTCGGGCATGGCGGAAATCATCAAATATGGCGTTGCGTTGGACGCCGACTTTTTTGATTGGATCGAGGCCAATCTCGACGCCTTGAATCGGCGCGACCCCAACGCGCTTGTTAGAGCAATCCGCCGTTCGTGCGAAATCAAGGCGGCCGTCGTCGCTGCTGACGAACATGAAACCAACGGAGGCCGAGCGCTGTTGAACTTTGGTCATACGTTTGGTCATGCCATCGAGACCGCCCTGGGGTATGGGACTTGGCTGCACGGTGAGGCGGTCGGTTGCGGGATGGTGATGGCGACCCGTTTTTCAGCCAAGCTGGGTCAAATCGACGCGGCAACCGGCGACCGCATTATCGACGTCATCCAGCGGGCGGGGCTGCCGGTAAAAGCGCCCTCAATTGAGGCGGATGTGATGCTTGATCATATGTCGCGAGACAAGAAAAATGACGCCGGCGTCATCCGGCTGATCTTGCTTGATGCGTTGGGAAAGTCCCACCTGTCTACCGGTGTTGACCAGCAAACCATCCGCCGCTTTTTGACGACCAACCAATAACGCGGCCTGTGCTCGGAAGCGCTCGGAAAGACACGGCAATACACGGCATCGCCGCCGGAATATCAATTGACGAGCGTCAACGCCTTAAGCGTTTCAGAAAAACCGCCATTTCCTTTGCCGCCTGTTTATCACCCTTGCCGACGGCGGCAGCCAGACCATTTTCATATGCCGAGACGGCGCGATCGATGTCGCCAGTTGCGGCATGGGACTTACCCAGCAATTTCCACGCCGCCGAATAGC
Organism: Burkholderiales bacterium; assembly: GCA_031413695.1. GTDB lineage: Bacteria > Pseudomonadota > Gammaproteobacteria > Burkholderiales > Usitatibacteraceae > UKL13-2. The sequence continues at coordinate 1,779 of JANOEV010000287.1, read as the reverse complement.
CGGCATCCTGCCGGACGGCAGCAGCCAGATGGCCAATTGCACGCACGTTGTCCCCCGCCTGCAGATAAGCGTTGCCGAGCGAAAAACGCAATAAAGGCGTGTCTTTGCCGGCGGCAAGCATTGCCTCAAAGTTTTCTATCATACCCACGACGCAAACCCCCGTTCGCCCCAGTAGTTTCAGCTATTATCATCCGTTGCCAAACAAAATTTCAGCCCGGAGTAAATATGTTCAGAGCGCTAAACGCATTTACCTTCACCATCATCGCCTTGATGGCGGCGACGCAAAGCGCCGCCGCCGCCGCACAAACCAAAGTGCGGGATATTTCGATAGGTCTGCAGGCGGCCATTACATCGATGGATCCCCACTATCACAACATCGGCCCGAACAACGCCATGTTGCGGCACGTATTTGAGTCGCTGGTAACAACCGATGAGAATCAAAAATTTATGCCCGGTCTTGCCACGTCATGGCGCGCAACGGATGACCTGACGTGGGAGTTTAAGTTGCGCAAAAACGTGCGCTGGCATGACGGCTCGCTATTCTCTGCCGAGGACGTTGCGTTTACCCTTAAACGCGCACCGATGGTTCCAAACAGTCCTTCGTCATTCGGCACATTTACCCGGTCGATCGTCGATGTAAAAATTGTCGATCCTCACACCATCATTTTAAAAACCGCCACACCGCACGTGTTGCTGCCATCCGATTTATCGGCGGTGCGGATTGTATCTAAAAAATTCGGCGAAAAAGCCACGACGGAAGACTACAACGCCGGAAGAGCCGCCATCGGCACCGGGCCGTACAAATTTCAGGAGTACGTTCCCAATCAGCGCATCGTGCTCAAGGCTAATTATGGTTATTGGGGCGGAGAGGAGCCGTGGGATGTCGTCACATTCAAAATGCTGACCAATCCGGCGGCGCGTGTTGCAGCCCTCCTGTCTGGCGATGTGCAAATGATTGAAACGGTACCGACGGCTGATATCGCCAAACTCGGCAAGGACCCAAAATATGGTCTGACCGACAAGATTTCAAATCGGGTGATTTACGTTCACTTGAATCAGAGTACTGAAAAGTCGCCACCATTCGTTTTTGCCAAAGACGGCAAGCCGTTGGATAAAAATCCGTTTCGTGATGTTCGGGTGAGAAAGGCGCTTTCAATGGCGATCAATCGTGATGCGATTGTCTCGCGGGTGATGGAAGGTAAGGCGCAGTCCGCCGCCCAGTTGCTGCCGGATATTTTTTACGGCACCAGCAAAAAACTGAAGCCGATGAAATTTGACGTCGAGGGCGCCAAAAAATTACTCGCCGAAGCCGGGTACTCCAATGGGTTTGCCATGACTGTTCACGGCCCCAACAATCGCTACATTAACGACGCCGGGGTTGCGCAGGCGCTCGCCCAGATGTATACGCGTATCGGCATCGACACCAAGGTCGAGACCATGCCGTCGGTTGTCTATTTCACGCGCGCGACCAAGCTTGAGTTCGGTTTTATGCTGCTCGGCTGGGGAACCGAATCTGGCGAGCAGGGATCGGCCATGCGCTCATTGCTTGCTACGTTTGATACCGCCAAGGGCATGGGCGTGACCAATCGCGGACGTTATTCAAATCCGGCGTTTGACACACTTCTTTCTGAGGCGCTTGTGACGATGGACGACAAAAAGCGCGAGGTCGCCATTGTCAAGGCCGCCGAGATGGTGATGGACGATGTCGGGCTGATTCCATTGCACTACGAGGTGTCAACCTGGGCCGCCGTCAAGAGTCTCAAATACACCGCCCGTACG
>JANOEV010000286.1:0-2489 GCA_031413695.1 Burkholderiales bacterium | reverse complement strand
CGACATTTTTTGCGCGGTAGATTGCCGCAATTCTGGGTAAAAACGCGGCAGCAATCGCGCGGTCGACCAACAGGGTTTCCATGGTGTTGCATGGCGCGTAACGCTGGGTCTTGGCGTTGTCGGCAATGGCAACGGCCATCTCGAGATCGGCGGTGGCATCAACAAACACGTGACAAACACCGTCAAGGTGTTTGATCACCGGCACACTGGCATTTTCCGCAATGCGCGATGTCAGGCTCTTGCCGCCGCGCGGAATCAGCACGTCGATCACGCCGCGCATATTCAGCATTTCCCCGACGGCGGCGCGGTCGGTGGTTTGTACCAGCTGGATTGCGGTGTCGGGCAGCGACGCCGCAATCAGACCCTGTTGCATGGCGGCATGAATCGCGCGGTTGGACAACATTGCTTCGGAGCCACCGCGCAAAATACAGGCATTGCCGCTTTTCAGACAAAGTGCGGCAGCGTCGGCGGTCACGTTGGGACGCGACTCGTAGATCATGCCGACCACGCCCAATGGCACCCGCATACGCCCGACCTCAATGCCGCTCGGTTGTTGCGTCAGCCCGGTGATTGCGCCGACCGGATCAGCCAGTGTCGCCACCTGACGGACGCCGGCGGCCATGCCAGCAATACTTTTTTCAGACAGCGTTAACCGATCAACAAACGCGTCATCGTGGCCGTTTATACGCGCATTTTTCACATCGATTGCATTGGCCGCAAGGATCGCCGCCGTCGCCGCGATGATGGCATCGGCCGCTGCGGTCAGCGCAAGGTTTTTCTCGCTAGTCGGCGTGCGTGCCAGTTGCCGGGCCGCCGACTTGGCGTGTTGGCCGACCGTGCGCATATAGGTTGCAACATCCGCTATCGGTGGCAATGGCGGGGTCGTTGGCACCGGTGTTGAGGTTGCCGAAGCGGGTTTTATGGAAAGGTCATTCATGCTATTGATCCGGCAGAATCAAGCGGGCATTTGCAAACGCAGACGCGCGCCACCGAGGCCGCAGGCCAATTGCAGCAGTGCATCCCACACATCGTTACCATTGACGCCCTTGATCATGCGGTCAATTCTAGCCGCTTGCAGATTCAGCCGCACCAAACTTGCCGTGGTGTGTTTGCGCGCCAGCCTTTCCATCGATCGCGCCTTGGCCGGAAACGGCGCCCTACCGGATTTGGTCACACCAGTCATGCGCAGCAATGCGCGCATTTCACCGGCGAGCATCCATAAAATCAACGGTGGCGGCTCGCCCTCCGCCTTCAAGCCGTCGAGCATTTTGGCGATGCGTGCGGCATCGCCCTCGTGCACGGCATTGATCAGATTCAGCGTCGAAAAGCGCGAGACGTTGGCAACACTGTCGGACATGATCGCAAGCGTTATCTCGCCGGGCGGGCAGAGTAACGCCAGTTTTTCGATTTCCTGTTTGGCGGCGAGCAGGTTGCCTTCCGTACAATCAGCCAAAAATGCCAAGGCCTCCGGGCCGGCAGTCAGTTGCACCCGCTGCATGCGCTGACTCAGCCATTGTGGCATCTGGTCACGTTCAACCGGCTGCGCTTCGACCATCGTGGCGACTGCTTCGAGGGCGACAAACCATTTCGTTTGTTTGCCCTGCCAATCCATATCCGGCAGGGTGATCAATGTGACGGTATCCTCGGGCAGGCGCCGGCAAAACCGCTCGATGGCGACCGCACCCTCCTTGCCCGGCTTGCCGGTGGGGATGCGCAGCTCCATTAATCGTTGGGTCGCAAACAATGACAATGCGCTGCCGGCCGCCGCCAGCCGTGACCAGTCAAAACCCGACTCTGCCGTCAGAATCTCACGTTCCACAAACCCCTGCCGGGCAGCCGATGCGCGCAAGCTATCCGCTGCTTCGAGCGCACCCAGCGGTTCCGGCCCGTAAATGACATATAGCGGGCTGAGTGCCTTGGGTGGATGGTCAATAACCTGTTCGGTGGACAATCGCATGGTGTTTGCAGCCGCCCGGGCTATTGGGCGCGACGAATAGCGATCATCCGCCGCAGAATTTGCCCGGACGCGTCACGCTCCATATCCTGAAACAGCATTGCCTCTTCCTGTTGTTTGGCAATCACGCGGGTGTCGTCATATGAAAACGTACGCTTAAGTTGGATTTCACTGGTCGGGATGATGACCTGGCCTTTGCCATCGACAAATTGATAACTGACATTCAAGCGCAGCTCGAATTCGCGCACACGACCAGCACCGGAAAGGGACAAAATTTGCCGGTCACGTCGTTCTTCAATGATGGTCAATGCCGCGTCGGCATCCTTCGCGGCTACGGCGAGCCGGGTGTTGCTGTCGATCAGTTCCCGGCGAATTTGCCCGGCAATCACGGAATTGCTGCCTGACGTGACGAACACCGATTTGTACGGCAGTTCATACGAACCGCGCAGGGCAAACCCGCAGCCGGTCAGCAGCGCGCCACTGCAAATGGCGGCAACAATTGCCATGCGACTAGCGGCGGAAACGTTACACCACG
>JANOEV010000285.1:0-3975 GCA_031413695.1 Burkholderiales bacterium | reverse complement strand
CGCAGCACGGCGGCAAAGGGCAACGCGGGCGTCAACGTTTCTAGTCAGGCAGTGTCACCGTTCCCCGGCCGATTTCCATCACGTTTCCGCTCACCATGATGCTATTGTCGGCGTCCACCTCGAGCCCCAGATGACAGGGGCGGCCGACCATTTCGCCCTGTTCAATTGCATACACGCAGGGTGACTTGCCGTGGTGAATCATCCATCCGCCCAGATTGGCGGTCGCCGAACCAGTGCCCGGATCTTCGACAATGGCGCCGTGTTTCATAAAGAAAAACCGCGAAAGCAACCGGCTATCACCATTGCGGGCAAAAACATACGCCATCGAGCGGCCGATGTTGCTTGAAACGGCGGCGAGCCGGTCGGCGACCGGCTGCGCACGTTGAACTGCATCGGCGCTGGCAAGCGGCACGATCAATTGCTCGCTGCCGGTGTTGACCCAACACGCGCCTTCCAAGACATCATCGTTGTTTAATCCCAGCATGGCCGCAAGCGCAGCACGCGTTTGGTCGCAGGGACGGGTCTTTGCCGGCACGGCGGTCAGAGTCCAGCGATTACCGGTTGCGTTGACGGGGATGATGCCCGCCTGCATGTCGAGCGTGATTTGGTCGCTGGTGCCGGCCATTTCTCGCACCACCTGTGCCGACCCGAGGGTGGGGTGTCCGGCAAACGCCATTTCAAAGGTCGGCGTAAAAATCCGGATGCGCGCGGTGGCGCGATCCGACGGCAGCACAAATGTTGTTTCGGAAAGATTGAACTGTAAGGCCAGCGCCGGCATCTCATCGTCACGCATGCCGCGTGCGTCAGAGAATACACAAAGCGGATTGCCGCCAAATATGGATTCGGCAAAGACATTCACCAAGCGGTAATGAAATGTTCGCATTTTTTGGGGAGTCCGAAGGCGTGCTTATGTCGATGGTGGAAACATTTGGGATAGAGTCAGGCAGTGCCCGTCCCAGGGCAATATGGATCCGTAATGGAATTTGCATTCTACCGACTGAAACCAGTAGGCCCGCAAATTCGTATCTGCCATGCGCCGCCGGTTTTGTGCCGCGATTTTGTTCTTATATCAAGCGGCGACTACTCACCTGAAAGGCTTAAACATGAAGTTGATTCGTTTTACCACCGCCGTATTGCTCGGTTCGTTTGCATTGCTGGCCAACGCACAAGACAAGCTGCCCACCAAATCCGCCGTCACGGCTGCGCCGTCGACCGCAACCGCCAAAGCCATATTTGCCGGCGGCTGTTTCTGGTGCATGGAGCCACCGTTTGATGCGATCGACGGTGTTTTGTCGACGATCTCGGGCTATATCGGCGGCAAACAAAAAGATCCAACCTACAAGGAAATATCGACCGGCATTACCGGGCATACCGAGGCGGTTGAGATCATGTACGATCCGAAAAAAGTCAGCTACGAGCGGCTGCTTGCGGTGTTTTGGCGCAACGTTGATCCCACGGTCAGGGATCAGCAATTTTGTGATGTCGGCAGCCAATACCGTACCGGTATCTTTTACGTCAACGATGCACAAAAGGCCGCGGCGGACGCCTCAAAAGCGGCGCTCGACAAAAACAAGCCGTTCAGCGGCAAGATTGTCACCGAGATCACGCCGGCAACCACGTTTTACCCGGCTGAGGATTACCATCAGGATTACTACCTGAAGAATCCGATCCGCTACAAATATTATCGCAACGGGAGTGGGCGCGATCAGCGACTCAAGCAGCTTTGGGGTGACCAAGCCGGCGGTGACACGATTAAGAAATGAGAGTCATTATCTGGCGGGTTTTTACAGACATTTATGCCTGAAACGGCCCGCCAATAAAGGACTTTACTTCATGAGTAAATTGATCAGCGCCTTGAAACGTTTGCCATAGGGCGGCTTGAACAGAAACAATCCATTAAAACGTGATTGACGAAACACCGGCTTTAATTTTGAAAAGGTATCAAAGCCAAATTTGCCGTGATAGGCGCCCATGCCTGACGGGCCAACGCCGCCAAACGGTAAATCCTCCTGCGAAATATGCATGATGGTTTCGTTGATCGAAACGCCGCCGGCGATCGTGTGATCTAGCACGTGTTTGATGTCGTTGCCGTCATGGCCAAAGTAATACAGTGCCAGCGGCCGTGGCCGGGCATTGACGTATTTGATGGCTTCGTCCAACGTATCGTAGTTCACCAGTGGCAGGATGGGGCCAAAAATTTCCTCGTGCATCAGCCGGCAATCGTTGTCGGCATTGGTCACAATGGTGGGTGCAAGCTTTTGTGTGCCGTGCATGGATGAACCGGTCAGATCGACCAGTGGCGTCACCGTGGCGCCGCGCGCACCGGCCTCGTCGAGGTAACCATTCAATCGCGCAACATGGCGCGGACTGACAATGGCGGTGTAGTCCGGATTGGTGCCGATCGACGGATATTGGCGTGCGACCACCGCCTTGGCGGCGGCGATAAATTCGTTTTCCGCCCCGCGCGGTAGCAGCACATAGTCGGGTGCGATGCAGGTCTGGCCGGCATTCAAACATTTCCCAAACATGATTTGCGCCGCCGCGCCGGCAACGTCGGCATCGGCGCCGACAATCGCCGGCGATTTCCCACCCAGCTCCAGCGTGACCGGCGTCAGATTGTCCGCCGCGCTGCGCATCACGTGTTTGCCGACGGCAGTCGAACCGGTGAACAACAAATGATCGAGCGGCAATGCGGCAAATGCGCGTGCAACATCGGCCTCGCCATTGATGACGGCAATCTCGTTGTCGGTGAAGTAACGCGTCACGAGACGGGCAAACAACGCGCCGGTAAGCGGCGTGAATTCACTCATCTTCACAAATGCCCGGTTGCCCGCTGCCAGTGCCGCAACCAGCGGGCCGACCGCGAGTAATATCGGGTAGTTCCACGGCACAATGATCCCGACCACACCGAGCGGTTGTGGCCTGAGTTCGTTGTAGGCGGGCAGAAACCACATTGATGCCAGCGAACGTTTTACCCGCATCCAGCCGCCGAGATGGGCGCGTGCATGCTTGATCGCCGACAGCGCGGGGAAAATTTCCAGCAGCTGTGTTTCATGCGTCGACCGATGTGAAAAATCGGCGGAGATCGCATCGGCAATCTCAGTCATGTTTTCGCGAAGCAAAACGGCAAGTTTTGCCAGCCTGGCCCGGCGCGTTGCCGCATCCGGCATCCGGTCCTGCTGAAATGCCGTCGTCAGCCGTTCAAACTCGACTTGCAGATCGGTTGGTGCGGCAACAGGAATATCACTTGAATCCATAGGTAAATAGGGTGTCCGTGGAAAGCCTGTCCGGGAATATGATGGCCGCGGCTAGAATAACAGCCAAGCGATATTGTGCCAGACTCGATTAGATTGCTTATTCCAATTTGACGTGGCGCAATGTAAGTCTCTTGCCATCAAATTCTATGCTCAACCACCTGCAACGTCTTGAATTGCTGCGCGGTATCCAACACCGTGACACCGCGTTTTCATTGGAGGTCCTGCGCGTCAAACGCTGGCAGCATCGGCGTCTGGCCAAGACCTACGCCGATCTTGCCGCTGACACACGCTACGCCAAGGCGACAGCCTTCTTTCTGGACGAACTGTACGGCGAAAATGAATCTGCGATTCGCGATCGTGATTTGATCCGCATTTACCCGACCATCAAGCGTTTGTTGCCCAAGTATGCATTTGAAACCGTGTCGTACGCGCTGGAACTCGATGTTCTCTCCGAAGAGTTTGACCGCGCGCTCGCAACGCGTTTGCAGGGTCGGGAGATAACGTCGGAGAGTTACGGCATCGCGTTTCGTGCCGCCGGCCGCAAGCAAGATCGACTGCGCCAGGTGGCGTTGATGCAGGAGGTTGGTGAAGGTCTCGATTTGGTCGTCAAAAAACCGCTCATTTATTCAACACTCAAAATGCTGCGGCGACCGTCAAAAATGGCGGGCTTGGGCGAAATGCAGCGGTTTCTCGAGGTGGGTTTTGCGGCGTTCAGGCA
>JANOEV010000284.1:0-2427 GCA_031413695.1 Burkholderiales bacterium | reverse complement strand
CAAATACCGACGAAAGACTGTCTGAACCGCACCATTCCAGGCGGCTGTTTCCTGCGGCGTCCGTCAGCTTGATGCCAAATGACATATCAGACTGCGCCGTTTCAACACCTAAATGCGCGAGCATCGGGATGAGATTGGGATAGGTCCATTCGTTGAACACAAGAAAGCCGGTATCCACCGGATACGTGACACCGCCTAACGTCACGTCGACTGTGTTCGTGTGACCGCCCAACCGCGAGTCTTTCTCAAACAGAGTGACCTGATGAACATCGTCGGCGTGGTTTGACAATAGCCACGCGCAAGAGAGCCCAGCGATACCTGAGCCGATAATCGCAATCTTCATTGCTAATGACTCGCTGTGAACGATTGTTGACGTAAAACAATGTCGATCAAAACCTTTTCTCCTGGTTCCAGTGGTACGGCGTTGGGGTGGATTGATACATACATGACGCCATTACGATTGTTTTGAGCAACTAGATTTGATTGGGCTTGGCAGCGCGCAAATCACGTGGCACAATGTAATATACACCGAAACAGTCAATTTGTGACTGGTCGGTCACCGATTGACCGCTCAGGCCTATAACATCCCATATCCCATGCTAGCAATCAAAATTCCCTTTAAGAAACAACAGTTTGAAGCGCGAGAAGAGGCCATCCTCGACGTCGTAAACAAATTGTTGTCTGAAAAGGGCTTTGATTTAATGACCATGGACGACGTCGCCGACGAAGTTGGCGTTGCGAAGGGAAGCCTATATAAGCACTTTTCCTCAAAGGAAAAATTGGCGGCCGCGGTGATGTCGCGGCTGTTGGCGGAAACGCTGGATGTGCTGGATGGTTTTCCGGCAGATTGGACTGCAGGTAAACGTCTGGAGGAAATTCTGCGATGGACATTGCAACACCGATTGCGCGGTGGCGTGCCGCATCTGCCTTCAACACGAGGCGCCCTACAACGTGCGCTGCTGATGAATTTGGAGTATCTGGCGCTTGCCTGGAAGGTCAATAAACGCTTCTATGCATTGGCGGCCGAAGCGCGCAAGAACGGCGAAATTAACCATGACATAAGCGATGAAGTTGTCGTATTCACGCTTTACGCAAGATCTTGTGATCCGACTCTGGAGTTCTTGCAACGCGCCGGAAAACTAACTGATGCACAAATTGTCGAAGCCATGGTGAAAACAACGTTCGGCGGCCTGTTCGGTGGTAAAAAAGCCGCAGCAATAGACGAGCAACCTAAGTGATCACTTGGATCGGACCATTCATCAAACTGTCGCTTGATCACGCTCTAATGGTTTGTCGTTCATTGGGCCAAAATTTTTCGACCGCCCCAATCCAAAATGCATTTGCCGCCGTAGGACAAAATGAATAACACGCCGAATTACAAGCTGGAGCAGACACAGATGCTATATCCTGACTTATTTACCGATCTCGAGAAGTCGCGCTGGAACATGGCTCAGGATATCCCTTGGGATACGTTTGATCATGCGAAGCTAACCGATGAACAGGCGATGACCATCAAGATGAACGCCATCACCGAATGGTCGGCGTTGCCGGCCACCGAAATGTTTTTGCGTGACAACCAGCACGACAGTGACTTTTCCGCGTTTATGTCGATCTGGTTCTACGAGGAACAAAAGCACTCGCTGGTATTGATGGAATATCTGAAACGTTTTCGTCCGGAGATGGTGCCGACGGAAGCCGAGTTGCACGCGGTGCGATTTCCGTTTGATCCGGCGCCCGCGCTTGAGACCTTGATGTTGCATTTTTGCGGCGAAATTCGCCTGACCCAATGGTATCGACGTGCGGCCGAGTGGCACACCGAGCCCGTGATCAAGAAGATATACGATACGATTTCAAAAGATGAGGCACGCCACGCCGGGGCCTATATGCGTTATATGCGGCGGGCGATGGAGCGAGTCGGAAACGACGCCAAACTCGCCTATTCAAAGATCGGACTTCTCATGGCGAGCGCGGGCAAGGCTGGCAAACCGCTGCATCCGACCAACTTGCATGTAAATCAATCACTTTTCCCGAACGACACGGTCCAATCCCGGTTGCCGGATCCGACGTGGCTGGAGCGTTGGCTGGACACACAAATCCAGTTTGACAAAGTGTGGGAAGGGCGCGTCATCAACGGCATTTTGAAACAACTCTCGGTGTTATTTGACCGGACGTTTGAAACAACGGGTGATCTAAACCGTTTCCGCAAAGAGCTGATCGCCATCATGGCCGCCGCCACCGCCGCCCAATCAGTTACGACTTCACCTGCCGCTGCCGGTTAGGATGTAAATTTTCGGGCGCCACCGCCCGAACGCATTGCGGCAGCTAAAATGCCCGAATGCAACCCGACTTCGAAAAAAAATTCACCGACCCTACCGATCTCATCGCGCGGGCGCGCGGCCTGCCAAAGCCAGTGGTATTCACCAATGG
>JANOEV010000283.1:0-3250 GCA_031413695.1 Burkholderiales bacterium | reverse complement strand
GTCACTTTGTAATCTGACGGTCAGCTGTGTGTTGCCCGCAGTGCCGCCAACCGTATTTCCGGTTGGGTTTACCGCGTCGTCTGTCATGGGAAAAAACGGCAGTGCTGTTGTTGTGCGTGCCTCGACGGCGCGATCCGGCCCGGTGATTAGTGCGAACGGCACCCGCTCGCCTTTGGCATTAAAGACCCGTACATCACGCAGGTCGCCGTGTGCCACACCGCGGTACACATCAAATGGCAGTTGCAATCGCACCAGACCCTGTGTTGGTGCCGCCGCATTGGCTGTGTCAATCGACCGCTTGTTTACGTAGTCCGATAAGATATCGCTGCGTTTTGCATCGTCGGCAGCCGTCCCATTCAAACCAACCAGCGCCAGCAGCACTGCCGCGAGTGATGAGATGCGTTTCATGCCGCCACCTCTTTGTCTGCCGCCGGCGGCACCGGCGCGACATAGCCGATCACCAGCATCAACATCCCCACGCCGATAAACGACACAATGCGCTCAACACCGGCGAGGTGCGACAAATCAACCAGCAGCAACTTGCCGACCACCACCGCCATTAACGCGGCACCAACCATCCAAACGCCGCGGCGTATCTTTCGCGCCGCAAACAGCATCAAGCTCAGCGCCAGTACCGTCCAGAACAGTGACAACGACGCCTGCACCAGCACCGAACGCAGCATTGGCTCGAAACGATATGGCACGTCCGCCCAATGATGCAGCGTGCGCAACAAAATGGCGTTAAGCCAGATAAACACCAACCCGCTGCCGACCACCATGAATAACCGGCGGACATCAGGACCAGATTCGCCATCAGATTCAACAAACACCCGACGCCGCCAGGCGATCGCCGTCATCAACAAAAATAAATGACCGAGGTCGATCGCATTGATGACGGGCAAATACGGCAGCGGTGCAGATTGACCGTCGTGGGTGAAATTGGCGAACAGGCTCCACAGACACAACGCGATCACAATCGGAACACCGGCATATTGCCGGTACGATTTTGCAAATGCCGACACCGGCCAGGTTGTGTCCGCGGCGCGGCTTGACACCCACAACAACAGCCCGCAGGGTATCAACATCACCGCGGCCACCGACCACGCGCTGTCAACCAGTCCCAACTCTTGCATCTGCCAGTTGAGTTCGATTGCACCGATGCCGGCAACCAGCAACATCGTCGCAGCGTGCAGGCCGGCAAAATAACCTGTCAGTGATGGTGACGGGTCGGGGGTATCAGATACCGCGTTGACGTCCGGCGCGTGCGCCTTCAGCAACCAATAATGAATGCCCAATGCGAGCGGCCAGGCCCACCAACCACCAAAACCGAATAGATGCCCGGTATTGGCGAATGTGGGCGCCGCGATCATCAACATCGCCGGTAACAGCGCAAGTTGCGGCCATGCCGCTTCGCGCCAGGGCATGCGCGCATGCGCCACGCTGAACAACAACGCCGACAATGCGATAAACACCAGCCTTGACGCGTTAAGGTACGGGCCATCGGTCAACACAAACCGGCTGATCTCGCCGAAGCCGGCGGCCATCCACCAGGCAAAGCCCCACACAAACAAAAACGGGCTGATGCCTTTTTCCATGCCGGTTGTTGACGTATCGGAACGACTGATGAGGCGGTTCAAGAACAAGCCACTGCCTGCCAGCAATAATGCGCCGATGCATTGGCGGTTAAACACAACATAAGTGTCCAGGTTATATTGCCAGCCGTTAAAAAACGCAACGCCCGCCAGCGGTTGCAACAGCAGGCCAAAGGCGCGTGCCAGTTTTCGATCCTGCCGGACGCCGACCCAGTACACGGCGGCACCTTCAAGCGCCCATGCCGCCGAGGTCCAACGTGCGTCGAGTGCCAACGGGATCGCCAGTGTCGCAAAAATTACGCCCAGCGCCAGAAAACTCTCAATCAGCAGCTTGAGTTGCGGTCGCATTTTTTGATGCAGCCAGGTGGCGAGCAGCAAATAAAACGCAGCCAGCGCGAGGCTCGAAAACGCAAGGCCGAATTCCATGCCCTTGACCAGCCCGGCCTGCAAACCAAAGCCGACGATCGGCACACCAAAAATCAGGGTGCCGTCAACATAATGCGTCAATCGTGGTGCCTGCTTAAATGCGTACATCACCGCAATCGCCACATAGGCGACAAAAAACAAAACGAGGAACGGCTCGGTGGTGCTGAAATACGCCGGCTGGTAATACTGGCCGCCCCAAACCAGCCCGATGACAAACGTGAACACGAACCCAACCAGATTAAGTGGCCGCCATGCTTTATACGCTGCGGTGAAAAAAATACCGGCATTCAACACCGCGTAATAGCTGAACAACATGACGTGACTGCCGCCACCGGTTGAGGCCAGTATCGGTGCCAAAAAGCCGCCCGCCACGCCGACCACCGCCAGCGCCATCGCATCTTGACGAATGGCCAGCAGCGCCGAAAAAGCAGCCATCCCCACCAACAACGGAAACGCCATCGACGCCGGGACCAGGCTGTACAAACGCAGCGACGCAAACACCGTCAAATACAAAATGGCGATACCGGCACCCTGCAGCGTCAGCGCGTAACCCGACCGGTCAGGATTCAGCCGCAACCGCCAACCCACCACTAACAACGCAATCGCGCCGGCGGCAACCGACGCGAGCCGCAACTCAATCGGAAACATTGAATGCTCCGCCGCATACTTGACCAGGAAGGCGACACCGATAAACAGGATGAGCACACCGACCCGCACGATGGTGTTGCCGCCGGTCAGCCATGCCAAAAGCGGGTTGGGTGTCGGTCCCGATGCGACGTTGGGTGATGGCATGCGCTGCGGCGGAGGTGGTGGTGACGATAGTGCGGCCGCTTGGTTGGCAACGTTTGCCAACGCTTGTTTGATGGCAACGGATTCTTCGTCGACAGCATTGGCCGCGGCATCCATCACCGCCGGCGTCGCCGGCTTGCCCCATGGCTCTGCAGGAACGGCTGGCGCGGCGGTGACCTCGTCGCGACTCGCAACTTTCGGATCCGCAGGCGCAGGTGTCTGCAGTGGCGAACCGGCAAGCCCGTTCTGTTTTTCGATTCGCTGCAACCGCCAGTGGATGTCCTCCACCGCCTTTTGCAGTCTGCCCAATCTGGCTTCAACGTCTGGTGCGGTGGTTTTTCCGCCAGCGCCGCCGGCGTTAAAAAGTTTGCCGATCACCCAACCGATCATCGAGCCGACAACCGCGCCAAAAGCGGCGCCAACGCCGCCGCCTGCCAACCCAC
>JANOEV010000282.1:0-3894 GCA_031413695.1 Burkholderiales bacterium | reverse complement strand
TTTTGCACCATTGCATCGTCAAATTGGTAGGGGTCGAAAGATTTGTATCCGCCCTCGGCCAGCAAACGATTCATTTCCTTTTCGATCGGCACGTATTTCATCGACCAATCAGAATAGGAAAGTGCCGCAATCGACTTGCGCGAAAACAGTTTGAGATCTTTGTGGCGGTTGTCTGATTGAAGGCGCGCGTAAAGCGCATCAACTGCGTCCTGCTCACCTTCGAGGCATTGAAAAAAACAGCCGTCGCCAAAATACAGAACGCCGACCAGGCCGTTGCGGCGGTTGTTGGTGCGCGATTTCGTCAGAATGCGCGCCACATTCGGTTCGATGCCCATCGTCAGCCCGGCCGCCGTAAAAGTCGAGCGGCTAATGTAAATTATCTGAATCAGTGAGGACATAAATTGCTTTCTTCAATAATGTTGGCGCATTCGGATATGCATACCCCGCACGAGCCTGGTGGCGGTGAGCGGATGGCGTTGTCTGCGGCGATATTCAAAATGCCCGGTTGACCTGGTTGACCCGGTTGACCCGGGTGACCCGGGTGATATAAACCCAACCGAGAATGCGCCATGCGGGAAATTGGCGGAGCCACAGTCTACTCCGGTCTTTGCACTTTCAACCACTTGGGTCAGCCCAGTCGCATAAAAATTGCCGGGCCTAATTTCCAGCGCGCAAATCGGGTGAGACTGCCATGGCACACGGTTGCGCAAAAGAGCACCGTCATCCCGGCGCAGAGCCTGCCCTGGCATGCTTAAAGGGGGGCAGGGATCACGCCAACCCTTATATCGGTTGAAAGACGCACAAGCTCCTTTCCCCAGCCTGCCCTCGAATGATTAAATCCGCGGCTGGGGCGACCAGGTTTATGAATCCGGAAGTTGTGACGCCGTGATGTGAAGTGGTCTGATTCCGGTCAGAAAACGCTTAACCGGGTGCCGTGAGGATAAGACTGCGCTTAGCTGCCTTTCCCGGAAACTGGTGAAGGTGGACAGTATTTTGCGAGGTGCCGGCAGGCGACAGGTCGTACGATGATTGCACATGAAGCAACGCTGCTGGCGACGATTTTTTGGCGTTGTTGCCGATAAATGTATCGCGAAAGCGGGCAAGGTCGTTATATTTTGCGACAATGTGAGCACAGGGCAGATGCGGGCCTTGCTTGCTTACGTGTCCCCCTCAATTGGGCGCGCACCCGGGGTACCGGCCATCGCGCTGCGGCAAAGATGAAAGTGAACCAAACTTGAACGTGAATAATGCAATGCTGCTGCTCATCGACAGCGATGACTACACCGCTTCGGTGCTGTTGGCTGAACTGGCAAAGCGTGGTTTTGACAATACTGCGGCCGTCTCCCGTGCGCTCGATTTGCCAAAATTCCTGGGCGCGAGCAAACCTGACGCGGTTATTTTTAATTATCAATCCGATAAGCCGGACAGTTTGAACGTTTGCACGACCATCAGGCTGTTGGCGCCACAGGCGGCAGTCATCGCGATTGTCTCGCCGGGGCCGGCTCTAAAAGCGCTGCGGGTCTGGTCAGAGCAAACCCAGTGTATCGATGCCATTATTGAAAAGCCGTTGTCCGACGAACGCTTTTTTATGACGCTTAACGACATGCTGAAAGTAAAGGTGTTGTTGCGGGACTTGCAAAACAAGACGCAACGGCTTTCCAATTTGCTGCCGGAAGGGGCGCTGGCGGTGGTTGACGGCGCAGCGAATAACGCTAATGAGGCTGAATTTTTTGAGGGCGTCGTGCTTTTTACCGACATTCGCGAATCGTCGCAGCTGATTCGAAAAATGCCCCCGCGTGATTTTTTTCAGCTGCTGAATGACGTGCTGAGTGCGCAGGCAGGCCAGATCGCGCAGCATCAGGGCGCAGTCGTCAAGTACACCGGCGACGGACTCATGGCGGTATTCCGCGGCATGGGAAGGTCCTATCTGGCGCTGCGCTGTGCGCTGGCATTGGCGAGCCTGAGTGACAGTCGCAAAGTACCGTTCGGTGTCGGCGTCGCCGAGGGGCTGCTGCTTGCAGGGCTGATCGGCGATTTCAATCAAGCCGGCAAGCGACGTCAATATGACGTGATAGGCGCAACGGCGAATTTATCTGCGCGCTTGTGCAGTATGGCCGGCGCGGGAGAGGTAATCGCAACCAGGAGTATCAACATGGTTGCAAAAGTCAGCAGCCCTGAACCGCGCGCCATCGGCAGTGTCTCAGTCAAGGGCTTCGACGCGGAGATTGACTGTGTCGCATTCAACCCATCTAACAACCGTCAGGAGCAGGGTGTATGAAAGAACAATTTAATGCGTCGCAGATCAGCAAGGTCATTGATCAGGCGCTGGTTTATCAATGTGCCTGCCCTGCGCAGGTTTGCCGGGCAATTTTTGAGCTGCGAGAGTTGTATGAGTACCAGATTAATTGTGCCAACGATTCCGTAAACGACGCGCTGGTTCACACCACGATTGCCAAGGCAACAGAAAACGCCCATGCGCTGATGGAGGCGTGCTTAAACCAGATTCTGGAAATTGAAGGCTGGGACAAAAATTTACTTTTAATGCCGGAAGCGCTGAAGAAAAAATCATCAAAACAAATTTGATGGCGCATACAAACACCGGCGGTGGACGATAACAATGCGCATTCGCAAAATGGCGCCGTGGCGATTTATTTGGCATTTATCAGGCGGCGTCAATGGTCGCCACAAAATAGCGCCGCTTCCCCGAAATCGGATTCAGCAAAATAGGTAACTGATTGAGCGATGCCTGAAGGACCCGAAATTAAGCGCGAGGCTGACACCTTGTCGGCGGCCATTGTCGGCAGAGATGCGCTGCTGGTGGAATTTGCGTTCCCACACCTGCACGCCGACGGCGTCTGTCTTACCGGCAGAAAGGTGTTGTCGGCAAACCCGCGCGGCAAAGCGATGCTCATCAGCTTTGCCGGCGGGCGAACCATTTATAGCCACAACCAGCTATACGGCAAATGGGCGGTGCTTCGGCGCGGCAAAGCGCCGCACCCGACCAAACAAATGCGCCTGGCGATTCACACCGACACCATTGTGGCCGTGCTCTACAGCGCGTCGTCGATTGAAGTCATTCAAACCAGCGACATCGGCGCGCACCCGTATGTGTGCAAGCTCGGCGTCGAGCTGCTGGATCCGTCGACAACACATGCGATGGTGCTGGCACAAATCAACGCGCCGCCCTTCGCCCGCAGGTCGCTGGCCGCACTGCTGTTGGATCAAGGCTTTCTGGCCGGCATTGGTAACTATTTGCGCAGCGAAATATTATTTGTTGCGCGCATTCCGCCCAACCTGCGCATGGCAGAGTTAAGCCAAACTGAGCGCGCGTCGCTGGCGGCGGCGGCACTTGATCTCACCCGGCAGTCGTACCAAACCCGCGGTGTGACCAACGATCTCGGCATTGCGCAGCGTTTGAAGACGCAAGGTTGGCGATTTGGCCGGTATCGGCACTGGGTGTTTGATCGCGACGGTGAGCCATGTCATGTTTGTCAAACAACGATTCAGCGACAAGATATTGGTGGGCGCGGTGTGTACTGGTGCGCGCGCTGCCAGGCCGGGCGCCGGCAGCAATGATTTGACCACGTTCGTAAAATGCGGGCAGTCACCTGCTTTCCGCGATTTCAACGCACTGACCAAGCCAAACATTTATGTATTCTTTACCGATCAGTTTTTTGCCGGCGGGGGACGACCAGTGACGACACGCGACCCCGTGGCACTTTCCGCTGATGACATTACCCGCATTGTTCAAATGGCGTGGGAGGATCGCACGCCGTTTGATGCGATTGCACGCCAGTTTGGTGTGAACGAACAGGGCGTGATCAAACTCATGCGCCGCCATTTGAAGCGGTCAAGTTTTGAGCTGTGGCGCGCACGTGTTGCCGGGCGAAAAAC
>JANOEV010000281.1:0-7207 GCA_031413695.1 Burkholderiales bacterium | reverse complement strand
TCCAACACGCGTACCTCGTCACCGTATTTTTCGCCGAACAACATCATCGCGCCGGTTTTTTGTGCCGCCTCGAGACCCATCACGTTTGCGCTGGTGGCTTCATTCCGAAGAATTTCAGCATTGACAATTTCTTCCACTTTTGCAATTTCGGCTGAGGTCATCGGCGCATTGTGGGCAAAGTCAAAACGTGTTTTGTCGGCGTCAACCAACGAACCTTTTTGCTGCACATGGTCGCCAAGCACTTCGCGCAGCGCCTTGTGCATAAGATGGGTGACAGAGTGATGTCGCTGAGTCCGTTCGCGCGCGGCCAAATCGACTTGTGCGGCAAGGCTGTCGCCAACCGCCAACTCACCCGTTTTTAGATACCCATAATGACCAAACACGTCGGCCTGAATTTTTTGCGTATCTTCGACGGCAAACAAGGTCAGACACACGCCTGCTTTGGAGAGTTCTCCGATGTCACCCACCTGTCCGCCAGATTCGGCGTAGAACGGCGTGCGATCAAGTACCACCACACCTTCCTCGTCTGCGGAAAGGCGATCAACCTTGGCACCGCCCCGATATAGCGCCACCACCCGTGCGGTTTCGCTCAGCGAGTCGTAGCCACGAAATGCCGTCTTCACGCCCTCGTAGGATAGTTTTTCCTTGGCACTAAATTTGCCAGCCGAGCGCGAACGCACCTGTTGCTCAGTCATGGCGCGATCAAATCCGGCCATATCGACGTCAAAGCCGCGTTCACGGCCAATGTCCGCCGTCAAATCAACCGGAAAACCAAACGTGTCATACAGTTTGAATGCCGTTTCACCTTCGAGACGTTTGGCATTTTTTGCAATCGCCGCATCGAGGATCAACATACCGTTTTCAAGCGTTTCACCAAACCGTTCTTCTTCCTGTTTCAAGACGGCCTTGACGCGCTCTTTGTGCGTGGCGATCTCTGGAAACGCATCACCCATGACCAATGCCAGATCGTCGATCAACTTGTAGAAAAACGGCCTTTTCTGGCCAAGTTTGTAGCCGTGTCGCATGGCGCGACGCGCGATACGGCGCAACACGTAACCACGGCCGGCATTCTCCGGCATCACGCCGTCACAAACCAAAAATCCGCAGGCACGGATATGGTCGGCAATCACGCGCAGACTTGGATTGGTGATATCCGTTTCACCCGTCTCACGCATGGCCGCCTTGATGAGCGCCTGAAACAGATCAATCTCATAATTGGCGTGCACGTTCTGCAATACCGCCGATAGCCGCTCCAAGCCCATGCCGGTATCGACCGAGGGCTTGGGTAGCGGAATCATCGGCCCGTCTTTGACCTCGCGGTTGTATTGCATGAACACGAGGTTCCAGATTTCGATGTAACGATCACCGTCTTCATTCGGCGAACCCGGCGGACCACCGGCGATGTGTTCGCCATGGTCGTAAAACAGTTCGCTGCACGGGCCGCAGGGACCGGTATCACCCATCATCCAGAAATTATCCGATGCAAATTTTCCGCCCTTGTTATCGCCAATGCGGACAATGCGCGCTTTCGGTACACCGACGTCATCGGCCCAAATGTTGTAGGCCTCGTCGTCGTCTGCGTATACCGTCACCCACAGCTTTTCGGCCGGTAGTTGGTAAACGACGGTCAGCAGCTCCCAAGCGTATTTGATCGCGTCACGCTTGAAATAGTCGCCAAAACTAAAATTCCCCAGCATCTCAAAAAACGTGTGGTGGCGGGCGGTATAACCGACATTCTCAAGATCATTGTGTTTGCCACCGGCGCGCACACAGCGTTGCGAGGTGACTGCACGGACATAGTCGCGTTTTTCGTAGCCAAGGAATATATCCTTGAACTGGTTCATCCCGGCGTTGGTGAACAATAGCGTAGGGTCATCGTGTGGCACCAGCGATGACGAGGCGACGTGGGTATGCCCTTTGGATTCAAAAAAACCGACAAAGGCCTGACGAATGGCGGAAACAGTCGAAAAATCAGACGGTGCGGGGTGCGGTGCTGGGGACATGGCGGGCGGCAATCAGAGCGACGTGGAAAACCGCCATTTTACCGTCTCACGCCATCGATATGCCAATCGTGCATACCCTAACGGTGGAATTGCCTGTTACGCGTGGGTCGGAAACCCCAAAATTGCCGACGCCTGATGGTATTTTTCGGTCAGTGCCGACTCGGATTCGGCCGCCAGATTCAGGCAGGCATACCGGTAGCTCTTCAGCCAGCGCATCTCGCGTCTCAATTCATTGCCGGATTTCTTGAAGGTGACCAGTTGCGCACGCGCATCAAATGCCTGTAGCGCCTTGATCTGCGCCGGTTCGGGGAAATTCGCCTGTTCGAGGCCGTCAAAACGACGGTAAACGAAGCTGGTGGCGCACCGGTCAGGCATGATTTTGCGTTCCACCTTGACGGATTCGCCGAGTGAAAGACGGATCGCAACGTCGTGTAAATTGATGCCATCAACACGCTCGTACATGTCGGAGAACTGTGCGGCCATCCGTGGATTGGCTTCAATGACTTTGCACAGACCAGAATGGGTGCAAACACGGATCTCGACGTTAAACAAGCCGTGATCCAGGCCCAGCGCCGCCACGGTTTGAGTTGCGGTACGGCGAATATTGTCCTGCCACGCTGGCGGCAGCCTTGAGGGATATTCCCAGCGCAAAAACGCGTCGGTACCGGGATACATCACTGCGTCAATAATGCCCAATATCTCGGTTCGCCCATCGACCACAAAGCCATCAACGTTGACCTGAAAGCCGTCGATGATCTGCTCGCCGATCATAAAATGGCCATTCACGTCCGAGGCCTGCAGGCGCTCGACGACATCGTTAAACGGCCGCACCAACCGCTTGATGATGAACATTTCCCACGGACGAAAATTCAGATGGTGCTTCAGGTCGGCGAAATCATCAACCTGCCGGGCCAGCACTGAATAGGCCGCTTTGACCGGCTTGGCGTAAAACGGAAACGGCAAATCGATTTCGCTGGCGTGACGTACCGTGTAGGGAAACGCGGCGAACGGCACATTGGCATCGGGCAGTTCACGCGCCAGTATCTGTCTGGCCATCAGCTTATGTTGGGCATTGAGAATGCCGCTGAGCGATCCTGTCGGCAGCCCCAACTTTTCGGCGAGTAACGCACCTGCCATGGCGCCAAATTGTTCGTGGCTGGAAACAACACCGTCAATTTTGATGCGTTTGTATTTTTCAACCAGCCGGTCGACAAACCGGTAAATATCAAACACCAGCAGATTCGCATTCGACGGGAACGAAAACAGATCAAAGCCCTCGTGAAAAAAGCGCACGTTGTTGCCACCCGCCGCCGCCGCGCTGCGGAACTGCACTTGATCCCACTCTTGGTGAAACAGGACGAGGATATTTTTCAAGTGATGACTTTTATTTTGTTCATGGCAACGATACGTGTCTGATGAACGTTTGGATGTCAGCCGGCCGGTTGGTGCTGCGTGATGCAATGGATATTGCCGCCGCCGAGCAAGATCTCACGACCCGGCACGCTGACAACCCGGTGCGACGGGTAACACGCCGCGAGAATGCGTTGCGCCACCAGGTCATTGGGTTCATCATAAGTCGGCATGATCAAGCCACCATTACAAAGATAAAAATTGATATATGAACCGGATAGCCGTGATTGCGCCTCGCGCGGCTTGGCTCCCGCGGTCCGGTCAACACTGGCGTATTCGTCGGCGGCTGCGAGCATCACTGCCGGTAACGGCAACTTATGCACCTTGAGCGGCCGGCCTTTTGCATCCACACTTTGTTCCAGCACCTTAAGCGCAGCAGCGGAATAGGCGTATTGCGGGTCGTTTTTATCGTCGGTCCACGCCAGCAATACTTCACCCGGCCGCACAAAACAACACATGTTGTCGATATGTTCATCCGTTTCATCGTTGACAATGCCGTGTTCGAGCCAGATGACCTTGGTCACGCCCAGATAATCGTGCAGCTTGCGTTCGATCGCCGCACGTTCCATGTGCGGGTTGCGGTTCGGATTCAGCAAACACGCTTCGGTGGTGATCAGGGTCCCCTCACCGTCAACATGAATCGCACCGCCCTCCAGCACAAAGCCGTCGGTGCGATAACGTTCCAACTGTTCGATTTCGAGCACCCTGGCGGCAAACGCATCGTCGTCGGCCCACGGCGAATAAAGGCCTCCCTGCAATCCGCCCCAGGCGTTGAATTGCCAGTCGACACCACGCACCTGCCCGCAACCGTTGACAACAAAAGTCGGCCCGGTATCACGGCACCATGCGTCGTCATTCGCGACTTCTACCACGCGAATCGGATGCGGCACGGCCAACGCCCCAAGTTGCGACGACGCACGCTGAAACTGCTTTGCCGACGCACAAATTGTCACCGGCTCAAAGCCGGCAATTGCCCCGGCAACCTTGGTGAATGCCGACTGTGCCGGTGTGGCGCCCAAGCGCCAGTTGTCGGTACGTTCCGGCCACACCATCCAGGTTTGTTTGTGTGGCGCCCATTCGGCCGGCATAAAAAAGCCGTCTTCGAAAGGTGTCGATGCGAGCGAAGTCAAGAACCCTGCCCCGCCGCTGTGGTCGAACCGTCCTTGGTGACAAGTGATGAATACAATTCCGGCCGCCGGTCACGATAGACACCCCATTGGCGGCGGGTGGCTGCCGCCTGGTCCAGATCAAATGTGTGGACCAAAACACCCTCGGTCTTGTCATCCGTCTCAGCCACTTTTTCACCAAACGCATTGCTGATGAAGGAGGCGCCGTAAAACGTGATCGCCGAATCGCCCTGCGTTTCGCGGCCAATACGATTGGAGGCGATCAACGGCAGCAGATTCGCCGCCGCGTGGCCCTGCTGGGTGCGCTGCCAGTGCGCGCTTGAGTCGATGCTACTGTCGTGTGGCTCGCTGCCGATCGCGGTCGGGTAAAACAACAACTCTGCACCCTGTAACGCCATGGCACGCGCACATTCGGGAAACCATTGATCCCAACAAATGCCGATGCCGATGGTGGCATACCGCGTCTGCCACACCTTGAAGCCGGTGTCGCCGGGGGAAAAATAGTATTTTTCGGCATAACCGGGGCCGTCGGGAATATGGGTCTTGCGATAGACACCGAGCACCGACCCATCAGCATCAATCACGGCAACACTGTTGTACAAGACATTGTTTGCCCGCTCATAAAAGCTCACCGGCAACACCACCTCTAACGCACGGGCCAGCGCCTGAAAATGTCTCACCGCGGGATTTTCGGCGAGCGGCGTGGCGAATTCGAGATGGGCGGCAATCTGCTTCTGGCAGAAATAACACCGCTCGAATAACTCCTGCAGCTGGATGATTTGTGCGCCGCGCGCAGCGGCATCGCGCACCAGCCGGTCCGCACGGGCAATATTGCCGTCGACATTCCAATCACACGCCATCTGTGTGGCAGCCACCGTCACGTTACGCATCGATCAACGCCTGTTATCCGGAAACATAGGCATTGATTCTAGCGTTATCGCCTGCGGCACGGCGTTTTTGAACCATCCACGGGTTTGGACCGAATTGGCAAACGCGTTTATTGACGGCTGTTTTCAGCCATTTTTGCTTGGAAACATCTGCCATACGGCGACTTGAATAAAAAACGCTTCCCACCTTGCGATGGGAAGCGCCAATATCCACACTCACACTCAACTTCAGCGGTTCACGCCAACACGCGTGTCACTATCCCGCCCACTTCAGAACAACAAAATTACTTGTCGGCTTTTTTCGGCCAGTTTTCCTTCATACAATTCTTCCGCTCGTCACCGGCAGGCTTGGCCTTGCAGGTTTCGACCATCTTGTTGTGCGCTTCACAACGGTCTTTCCTGTCTGCCGGTGCCTTTGCACAATCGCGGGTTTCCATCATCCGATGTGCACCGCCCGGGCCTTTCCCTTTGTCACCACCGGCCGGCGGACCTTCGGCAAACGCGACACTGGCAACAAGTCCGACGGTTAGGGCGGCAACGATTGAGGTTAATTTTTTCATGGGGATTCCTTTTCAAAAACGGGTTAACAAATGTGCTGCTCGGCGTCAAAGTCAAAATCTGATCGGCGGTTTGACGCACCCGCCCTTCACATCAACGCACCACACAGAAAATAATACGCCCCGAATGTCCGGAAAAATGGATTTAGTTGTAACAGCATTTGTAGTGGAAAATAGCGCCCTGCCCTCCCTTTCTGACTGCTCCGCTTCATGCCGCTTATCAATTGCAAGACCCTGCACCTCGCCTTTGGCGACGTCGCCCTGCTTGACCATGTCGATTTTTCCGTCGACAGCCGCGAACGAATCGCCCTGATCGGCCGTAACGGCGCCGGTAAATCCAGCTTGCTACGGATTCTGATCGGCGAAAGCGCGCCAGACGACGGCGAAGTGGTGCGTGAAAAAGGTGTGCGCGTGGCCTCGGTGCAGCAAGAACCGACTTTTGCCGACGCCGCCACCGTCGGTAGCGCCGTCGAGAGTGGTTTGGCCGCCGAAGATCCGCACGATGATGAGTCCTGGCGCCACGCCGGGCGCGTCACCGAAGTTATTTCACGACTTGGACTCGACGCGGAAGCGACCATTGATAGCCTCTCGGGTGGCATGAAAAAACGTGTTGCGCTTGCGCGGGCACTGGTCAGCGAACCGGCGTTGTTGCTGCTCGACGAGCCGACCAACCATCTTGATTTTGACGGTATCGCGTGGCTGGAGGAAACACTGAAAGCGTTTGACGGCGCGGTGATTGCCATCAGCCACGACCGGCGCTTTCTGGAAAGTTTTGCCACCCGCATCGTTGAATTGGACCGTGGCCAGCTGTTCAGCTACCCGGGTTCATTTGCCGAATACCAGCGCCGCAAGGCCGAAATGATGAATTCGGAGTCGCTGGCGAATGCACGCTTCGACAAGTTGCTCAAGGAAGAAGAAGTCTGGATCCGCAAGGGTGTTGAGGCGCGTCGGACGCGCAACGAAGGCCGGGTGCGGCGGCTCGAAGAATTACGCCGCATTCGCATGGCAAGGCGCGATGTGCAAGGCAAGGTCAATCTGACGCTCGACGCCGGCGAGCGCTCCGGCAAAATTGTCGCTGAGCTGACCGGTGTGTCTAAGTCGTTTGGTAACAACGTCATCATTCGTGATTTCCCGGCGATTCTGCAGCGCGGTGACCGTATTGGTCTGATCGGCCCCAACGGCGCCGGCAAGACCACCCTCATCAAACTCATGCTCGGCGATCT
>JANOEV010000280.1:0-4082 GCA_031413695.1 Burkholderiales bacterium | reverse complement strand
GACCAGCGCCGGGTTCGACGTCCAGACGTAGGTCCCCGGTGCGTCGACCACCCGCGTCGCGCTACCAGAGGATGCTCGACTGCCCGATGGCGCCCCACGATTGTGGAAACGGTGACAACCAGCCGCCGAGGAACAGCAGCGACGAGATCACCGCGACCAGCAACATGTTTGCGTATTCGGCCAGAAAAAACAGCGACCAGGTCATACCGGAATATTCCACCAACGGGCCGGCGACAATTTCGGACTCACCTTCGGCGACGTCAAACGGATGGCGATTGGTCTCGGCCACACCGGCAATGAACTGAATCACGAATAACGGAAACAGCGGAATAAAGAACCAGCCGAACATGCCGAATGGGCTGGCCTGTTTGGCGACCACCTCGGTCAGATTCAGCGACTGCGCCGCCATGAGGCCGCCGACCAAGGCAAACCCCATGGCAATTTCGTATGAGACCACCTGCGCCGCGGAACGCATGGCGCCGATAAACGCATATTTGGAGTTCGATGCCCAGCCAGCCAGAATGACACCATAAACACCCATCGATGTCATGGCTAGCACAACCAGAATGCCGGCATCCGCGCCGGTCACCA
This sequence comes from Burkholderiales bacterium, assembly GCA_031413695.1. Classification (GTDB taxonomy): domain Bacteria; phylum Pseudomonadota; class Gammaproteobacteria; order Burkholderiales; family Usitatibacteraceae; genus UKL13-2. The sequence continues at coordinate 3,491 of JANOEV010000280.1, read as the reverse complement.
CCCAGGTTGGTGTGAACGGAATCACCGCCCACACGGCCATTGCGGGTGCGACTGATATTGCCGGTGCAATCAGAAATAAAAATTTGTTTGCCCCGGTCGGAACAATCTGTTCCTTGAGCAGCAGTTTGATCGCATCGGCAATCGGCTGCAGCAATCCCCACGGACCGACCCGGTTCGGGCCGCGACGCACCTGGATCCAGCCGATCACCCAACGTTCAACCAGCTGGAAATACAAAACAAATACCAACACCGGAATCATCACCATCAAGATCATGAGCAATGACTTCGCCACGAACCAAAGCGTTGCGCCGTGGACCGGACCGAGCGTGGAGATAAATTGCGCATTCAAGGTTTGAATGAGGGCGTCCATGTCTATTCAGCCGCCTCCGCAAAGTTCTGTGCGGCGTGTGATGCCCTGGCGTCCGCCGTCATCTGCAGGCTTGGTGCATGACGGGTGATCGCGTCAACATCGTAGATGCCGACCTGATTCACCGGATCATTGCCGGTTACAACCAAGCCGAGATCAACTTTGATACCGCTGACAATATTGCCGAGTCGCGGTGCCACAAAACCATTTAGTTCAGGTGCAATTTCAGCGCGAATGGCTTCGATATTGTCTTGCTCAAAACCAGGAAGGCCGAGCAGATTGCCGAGCACGCGAATGGCCTTCCATGCTGGGCGGGTGTTGCCCTGCGGCTTGACCACACCGTTAAAAGACTGAACCAACCCCTCCATATTGACAAAGGTGCCGGCGGTTTCAGTGAACGGCGCGATCGGCAGGATGACGTTGGCATACTTAAGCGCGGCATCATTACGAAACATCGCCATTGACACGACAAACCCGGCCGATGTCAACGCCGCATTGGTTTTAGGGTTGCAGCAATCGGCTTCTGGTTCAACATTTAACAGCAGGTATGCATGGCGCGGACTATTGACCATGCCTTGTGCGCAGAGCCCTTCAGCACCGGGGATTGCACCGACCACCGCCGCACCGACACTGTTGCCGGCCTCTGCAAAGAATCCAACGACACCACCGGCCAGACGCGCAATCTCCTGCGCAAACACATGCAGGGCGGATGCGTTGGCGTGCTGCTGGGCAAAATGACCGAGGAAAACCGCCGTCTTTTCTTTCGCGGCAAGGCTCTTGGCGATTGCACGCGCTTCGTCAGTCACCTTCACGTCGATGATCGCGTTTGCCACCTCACCGGGTAATGCGCCGCCCTTGATCTCGGCAAGCGCCTTGACGATCGCCGCCAATGCATCAGGTAATGCGCTTGGTTTGACAATCGCCTTGTTGGCCACACGCATCAGTAAATCATCATCAACCGCATGTACGACGTTGAGCTGCATGCCGCGTTTGACAGCCGCGCGGAATCGGGTGGATAACAACGGCTGTTCTTTGCGGATGGTTGAGCCGACCAGCAACACACTTTGCAGACCACCAATATCGGCAACCTTCATGCCAAGCCAACGGGCGCCGCTGATTTTGCCGTTGGCGCGGGTATCCGCCTGACGCAGACGTGTATCAATGTTGCCGGTACCCAAACCGCGCGCCAATTTATTGAGCAAATAAAGTTCTTCAAGTGTCGCCGTTGGAGACGCCAACACACCAATGGCCGCCGCGCCGTGCGCCTGCTTCGCCGCTTTTAGTCCGTCGGCAACAGCCAGCAATGCCTCTTGCCAATCAACTGTGGCCCATGATCCATTTTTCTTGACCATCGGGCTGGTGAGCCGATCAGCCGAATTCAACGCCTCGTACGAAAACCTGTCGCGGTCGGATATCCAGCATTCGTTGACGGCATCGTTCTCCATCGGCAAAACGCGCATTACACGATCCTGCTTGACCTGAATGATCAGATTCGAGCCGAGGCCGTCGTGCGGCGCAATCGACTTGCGGCGTGACAACTCCCAGGTTCGTGCCGAGTAGCGGAATGGCTTTGAGGTCAACGCGCCGACCGGGCAGAGATCGATCATGTTGCCGGAGAGTTCTGAATCAACCGACTTGCCGACGAACGACACGATTTCGGAATGTTCACCGCGCCCAGCCATGCCAAGCTCCATGACGCCGGCAATCTCCTGGCCAAAACGAACACAACGCGTGCAATGGATGCATCGTGACATTTCTTCCATTGACACCAACGGGCCGATATCCTTATGGAACACAACACGTTTTTCTTCCTGGTAGCGCGACGCCGAACCGCCATAACCGACCGCCAAATCCTGCAGCTGACATTCACCGCCCTGGTCACAAATCGGACAATCAAGCGGATGGTTGATGAGCAGAAATTCCATCACGCCCTGCTGTGCCGCCTTGGCGTAATCCGATGCAGTTTGCACTTTCATGCCCTCGGTGGCTGGCGTGGCGCAAGCAGGCAACGGCTTCGGCGCCTTTTCAACCTGTACCAGACACATGCGGCAATTGGCGGCGATGGATAACTTCTTGTGATAACAAAAATGTGGTACGAACACGCCGAGTTTGTTGGCCGCTTCCATCACGGTCGCGCCATTCGCAACCTGTACCTGTTTGCCGTCGATTTCCAGATTAATCATATTGGTTACTCAGCCGCCATTGCCAGCATGTCGTTGGGGGCGGGTGAGGAGTACCCACCCGGGGCAACCATGCAACGCTTGTTGGTAATGTGATATTCAAATTCTTCACGATAGTTTTTTACAAACGCACGCACCGGCATCGCCGCGGCGTCACCCAGCGCGCAGATGGTGCGGCCCTGGATCTGATCCGAGAGGTTTAACAACAAATCAAGATCCTCCATCCGACCCTGTCCGTGTTCGATGCGATTGATAATGCGGTACAGCCAGCCGGTGCCTTCTCGGCAGGGTGTGCATTGACCGCACGATTCCTCAAAATAGAAATATGCCAGCCGTTCAGCCGCCTTCACCATGCAAGTGTCTTCGTCCATCACAATGACCGCACCGGAACCCAGAAACGAACCATTCTTTTGAATCGTATCGTAATCCATATCCAGCGTCATCATCACATCACCCTTGATGATCGGCATCGACGACCCGCCGGGAATCACGCCTTTGATTTTTTTGCCGCCGCGCATACCGCCCGCCATTTCGAGCAGCTTCGCAAACGGCGTGCCCAATTTGACTTCGTAGTTGCCGGGTTTGTTGACATGCCCCGACACGGAAAAAATCTTGGTGCCGCCGTTGTTCGGCTTGCCGAGATTCAGGAACCACTCGCCGCCGTTGCGAATAATCGCCGGTGCCGCCGCGAAGGTCTCGGTATTGTTGATGGTGGTCGGTTTGCCGTAAAGACCAAACGACGCCGGAAACGGCGGCTTAAAGCGGGGCTGGCCTTTTTTACCCTCGAGCGACTCTAGCAACGCGGTTTCTTCGCCACAAATATAAGCGCCATAACCGTGGTGGGCGTGCAACTCAAACGAAAAATCGGAACCAAGAATGTTGTTGCCCAGATAGCCGGCGTCGCGCGCCTCCTGTAACGCCTCCTCGAACCGCTCGTAGTCTGC